>JAMDCG010000068.1 GCA_023489425.1 Thermoplasmatota archaeon | reverse complement strand
GTAGATATGCACATGATGGATCTGATTCAAGGAAATTGCCTGTTTCTACATATGCCCTTGCCCTTGATCCTCCACACACTCCATTGAACTCACATGATGCACATTTCCCCATAAGCCGCCCCGTATCACTGATCTCTTTTAGAACATGGCTAGACCGTATGATGTCCTTCAGGTTCTGTTCCCTGACATTTCCAATGGACAGGTTGAAGAGGCCTGATACCGAGACTTCACCTGTAGAAGAAACGAAGAGTGTCCTGATTCTTCTTCTGGGATTGTACTGCTCTGGAATTTCCAGATCGAATATATCAATGCCAGTGAGCTTCCTGGTTTCCACTGCCAGTGCATTGAGAAGCGTTCCACCTTCCATGTATCCCTTTCGTATGGTCTCGATCTCTATCCTGCTTATTTCAGGCGCCTCTACAGTTCTTATGGAACAGCCTGCTACCTTCAACATGTACAGGTATTTGAGCACATCTTCCATTTCCTGTGATGAAATTGGTTCCTCTGAAATGCCTCTTCCTGTCTTTATCAGGAAGAACAGTTCCCATATGTTTATGCCAAGTTCCCTCAGGGTATGAAAGATGAATGGCAGGTCCATTATATTTCTCTCCATTACAGTGGTATTTATCTGTGTCTTGATCCCCTCTGATTTGATCAGGCTTGCCAGTTCTACAGTTTTCTTGAACGAACCCTTCCTGTTCCTTATATGGTCGTGAGTTGACGGAATACCATCAAGAGAAAGAGATATGGAACTTACACCGTATTCCTCCATCTGGAATATCTGATCCACTGTCATAAAGTCTCCAGCTGAGGGGCTCACGGAAAAACTCAATCGCAGTCTGGATGCATCCAGCAGGATGCTTGCGAAATCCGGATGAAGCAATGGGTTACCACCTGTAAAGATGATGTGTGGTATTCGATCCATTGAGGAAGAGAGGTTTTCCAGCAATTTCCTGATTTCATAACCTTTCATCTCTTCCGGACTGACTTCAGTGATGGAAGAGGCCCTGCAATGTACACAACTATAATCGCACGCTTTTGTTAATTCAATAAACAGTAAGTCCGGTGAATACTCTCTTTCCATAATCTCTCTATAAGCCGTATAAATAAATAGTAATACCCCAATATGTTAAGGTAAATTATTTCTAGCAGACAATATAGAAATAGCAAAACTCAATTTATACGGACATAGTATTCTTTCCGGAGTCCGTTGAATAGATAATAATTTAAATGTCATACACATGTCATACCATGGATTTGCTGGTGGTTTTCATCACTGGATTTGGTTCAGGTGCCATTGTTTCATCTGTACTTTTCTATCTCCATTTCAGGAAAAAACCCAGCCTTTCAGTGGATCGGGATATAATTAAGTCAATTTCTGTAGATGTCCTGAAGGAGGCCAGTGAGCAGAATATAAAAATGACAGAAAATCTGCTGAAGAGTGTTTCATACAATACCGCATCCATATTTGATGAAAAGAAATCCGAAATTGATTCGCTGGTCATCCCACTGAGGGATGAACTTGAACATTACAGGGAACAGATAGAGAAAATAGAAAATATCAGGAGGGAAGATTACGGAAATATAAGGAATTTCCTGGACACAATTGGTGAGACAACATCCAGGATAAGACAGGAGACGCTTGCGCTGAACCAGATGCTGAAAAATTCCCAGTCCAGAGGTAGATGGGGAGAGATAACACTAAGGAAGATTGTGGAAAATGCTGGACTCACAGAGCACATAGATTTTGAGGAACAGGTACAGGGTACCGGAGGTGAGAGACCAGACATGATAATACACCTACCGGGTTCCAAGGAAGTTATCGTGGATTCTAAGGCCCCATACAAGAAATTCATAGAAGCATTCGAAGAGGAGAATCCTGAAAAAAAATCTGAAATAATGAAGGAATTTGCAGCGGATCTGAAAAAACAGATAAAGAACCTGAGCTCTAAGCAATATTATGAGAAGGTGCCTGGATCATTCCAGTTCACAGTAATGTTCCTGCCCCATGAAAGCATGCTAAACGGTGCCATTGGAACAGATCCAGAAATTCTGGATTATGCACTATGGAACAACATAGTACTGGCCACTCCACTTACCTTCTTTGCACTCATGAAGGTGATCCAGATGTCATGGAAGGAAGATTCAATGCTGAGAAATTCTGGAGAACTGGTGAAAATATCCGGGAATATCTATGAGAGAATGAACGGGATGTATGAACGGGTTGAAAGGATTGGGAAAAATATAAATTCTCTCGTAAAGGATTATAATTCGCTTATTTCATTCAGTGAAAGCAGGGTCCTGCCATCACTTAGAAGAATGAACCAGATAGGCGAGCTTGGGAAAACTGAAACAATGTCTGGCAAGGAATTGGAAGAATTAACAAGGGAGCCCGTTGCTGAAAAGTGGAACGCAACAGAAAGAACAGATTAACTCATACGGCTCCAGCCTTGCATGAGAGAATATTGGTTTGGACATCTACCTCATTTAAAATTAAAGTTCAGTATCCATGAAGATGGTTACTGGAGCGTGATCTGAACCTTTCACATTATCCATTATGTCTGCTGAAATCATCTTTCCCTTAAGGGCAGCGGAAATAATGAAATAATCTATTCTCCATCCTATATTCTTTTCCCTTGCCCTTCCCATATAAGACCACCATGAGTACTTTACCTCATTCTGGTGAGTTATCCTGAAACTATCGATGAAACCATCACCAAGAAAATTGTCCATCCATGTTCTCTCCTCAATTGTGAATCCTGCGTTCTTCTGGTTTTCCTTTGGCCTTGCAATATCTATCTCGGTGTGCGCAACGTTGAAATCCCCACATATTATGACCGGCTTCCTCTTCTCCAGATCCTTTATCCATTCCTGAAATTCCCGGTTGAAATCAAGTTTATACTGAAGTCTTTCAAGATTCCTCCTTGAATTGGGAAAATATGAGTTTACAAGGAAGAATTCCCTGAATTCCAGTGTAAGCAGCCTCCCTTCCCCATCATATTTCTGGCTTCCCATGCCTTTCATTACACTCAGTGGTTCCACCTTTGTCAGTGTGATCGTGCCGCTGTATCCCTTTTTTTCTGCTTCATTGATATACAATTTATATCCTGCCGAAAGTAGTTCAACGGGAAGGGATGATCCCATTATCTTTGTTTCCTGCATACAGAGAACATCCGGTTTCACCGATTCTACAAAATCCATTAAACCATGGTCCATTGAAGCTCTAAGTCCATTTACATTCCATGAATATAATTTAACTACCATATTATCAGTTCCATTTTTCAAATATATACTTCAGGAGGTATTAATAATATAACTTTTTAACCATCCTAGTCCTTCCCCAGAATCTGGTGTCGGGGTTAAATGGATCTGTTTATTTTTTCTCTACCATTCCTTGTCCTTCTTCTCTGGACAGGCTCAAATTCGCTGATCAAGAAGGGCCTCAATGATCTTGGACCTGACAGAATATCTGTTTTTGTTGTGGGAATGGGACTGTTGCCTATCCTTGTTTTCGTTTTCCTTGATGGTGGCTGGCCATTCAGTCCCGACGTTATATTATTAGGCGTATTTTCCGGTGTGTTTCTTGGCACAGGTTATTTACTGTTCTATCGTGGACTCGGTGTGGAATCTTTATCGAGTACGGGTGTAACTCTTAACGTACAGCAGATCATTGTTATTTTCATAGGAATTTTTTTCCTGAAGGAGGCGGTGAATTATTTTGAGTATGCAGGTATCCTGCTTATAATTCTTGGAGCTGTACTTGTTACGATTCAGAATGCTCCAGCCAAGAGAAAATTTTTGATAATAGCCGGGATTGCAAACGTATCATGGGGAATATACTATCTACCACTTTCTGAATCTATCCTCCTGATTCACTACAGTGCCCTTCCCCTGTTTTTGGGGCGTTTAATTGGCTTTGCCTTTGTCCTGATCATAAGTTTGAATCTCAAGCATCCGCCTGAGAAAACCCGGTTGAAAATTTCATCCATTTATGCTGGACTTCTGGCAGGGCTACTCGATGGACTGGGGAATGTGTTTTATTCATATTCTATCCAGCTTGGGGTATTCATCGTATCAGGTGCAATAGTTGCAATGATTCCTGCTACGCTTGCTGTTATAGGTTTCCTGTATTTCAAGGATAGAATGACTTCGTTGAAGCTGTCCGGCATTATTCTATCAGTTACCGGTGCACTGCTTATTTCTTTGCTCTGAATTTTTCAGGAAAAAATTTATTTTCGATGTTATGCATGTGGCAACATGGAAAGAACAGTGATTGATTATAACAAGAATGATCATAAAATAACGGTAAAAACCATTGAAAAACATATCAAGGTGTCATCTGATGGCGTGGTAATTGCAGAAACTGATGATGCTTTGATGTTGAGTGAGCAGGGACACGGAGATACTGTGTACATACCTGTAAGGGATGCAAAACTCAAGTATTTTAAGGAATCGCCAACAAAATCAAAGTGCCCATATAAGGGAACGGCTGATTACTATTCACTGAACATAAATGGAAATGAGAAGAAAGATGCCGTATGGCGATACATCAAGCCATCACTCGATTTTATCCCCATAAAAGATTACATGGCATTTGACCAGAACTCAATTGATAAGATAGAAATGTGAGAAAACAAAAACAAAATTTTAATTTTTAATTATTAGCGTATTTCTGTTTCCTGATCTCGTCAATGAGCCTGTTCAGGAGTTGCTTTATCAGATTTATGGCCATTTCATCGACTAGATGACCATTTTCATCAAATTTTGTATGAGCAAAACTTATGAAGACCTCGGGCCTGTTTATGACCCTTGCATCCATGAACCCCATTACCTGTCTCAGGTGGTACTGTGCCCTTGAACCTCCCAGCATGCTTGGAGATGCACTCATTATTGCTCCAATCTTTCCTGTGAAGGGATTATCCTGTGGTGGTCTTGAGATATAGTCCAGTGTGTTCTTGAGAAAACCCGGAATTGAAAAGTCATACTCTGGCGTTGCAATTATGAATCCATCTGCGTTCTTGATCTGGTTTCTGAATTTCCCGACAGGTTCTGGCTGGTTTTCATCAAGGTCCTGATTGTATAATGGGATATCCTTAATACTTACAATTTCCAGTTCGGCACCTTCTGGCATCAATCTCTGGCATTCCCTTAAAAGCTTCATGTTAAAGGAATCCTTCCTGAGACTACCACCGAATCCTGTTATCCTGACTGTCTGGCTACCTGTGACCATAAGCCCTGAAAGTAACAACCCTATACAACGTTTTTTAATTTTTCAGAATGGTAAACCGGAAAATGATAAATTATCAAAACCACTTTATATGTTATAATATTTACTTATTGATTATCATGGTAAAGTACAAGTGGGTTGCCCTGTCAAACACAACCCTGGGCGTACTGATGGCCAGCATAAACGGTACGATAATTCTGATTTCACTACCTGCAATCCTAGGACCTAAAGGAATAGATGTAAACCCTTTTGCTCCTGGAACTTTTATCTACCTCATCTGGCTCATAATGGGCTATAACATCATAACTGCTGTAATACTCCTGACAATAGGCAGGTTTTCAGATATATACGGGAGAACAAGGTTGTTCAACTGGGGATTTGTAATTTTCACTGTTGGTTCTATTCTGTTGTTCCTGACTCCGGGTAAAGGCAATACCGGTGCCATAGAACTTATTGCCTTCAGGCTTGTTCAGGGCCTGGGTGCGGCTTTCCTCTTTGCAAATAGCACTGCAATTCTCACAGATGCTTTCCCTGTGAAAGAGAGGGGAAAGGCACTTGGCTTGAATCAGGTTGCAGCCCTGGGAGGATCATTCATAGGTCTCATACTTGGTGGAATTCTTTCAGTCTTCAACTGGAGATATGTGTTTCTTGTTAGTGTACCGGTTGGTATCTTCGGAAGTGTGTGGTCTCTCCTCAAACTGAAAGATAACTCCATAAGGGATAAAACACAGAGAGTTGACTATGTGGGCAACATAGTTTTTGGAAGTGGTCTGACCATATTCCTGCTGGCATTGACCTATGGTCTTCTTCCCTATGGAACGAGTGTAATGGGATGGGGTAATCCATGGGTCATAGCAGGGATGATTTCAGGTGCAATTCTCCTCATAGCGTTTCCATTTGTTGAGATCAAGGTCAGCCAGCCTATGTTCAGGATGTCACTTTTCAGGATAAGGGCCTTTGCTTTTGGAAACTTTGCATCATTTCTGGGTTCTCTTGGAAGGGGTGGTCTTATGTTCATGCTGATCATTCTCCTCCAGGGGGTCTGGCTTCCCCTGCATGGGTACTCATATTCATCTACACCTTTCTGGGCAGGTATTTACATGATTCCAATGACACTGGGGTTCCTTACAATGGGACCCCTTGGTGGTGCTCTTTCTGACAGGTACGGAGCAAGAGGTATTGCAACCATAGGAATGAGCATAGTTGCAGTATCCTTCCTGATCCTCACCTTCTTCTCCTATAACTTCACATATCTCCCATTTGGGGCCACAATATACATGCTTGGTTTTGGGAGTGGCATGTTTGCAGCACCTAACACTGCAGCCATCATGAACTCTGTTTCAGCAGAAAATAGGGGAATTTCATCGGGAATGGTGGCTACCGTGAGAAATGTTGCCCAGACAGCAAGTATGGGAATATTTTTCACAATAGTCATACTTGCACTCTCTACCAATCTACCTCATTATTTCAATATCGCTCTCACATCAGCCAACGCCTCCGGACTATCCACCTATTTAGACAAAATACCCCCAACCTCTGCCATTTTTTCGGCGTTCCTTGGTTACAACCCAATGCAGACAATTCTCAGCCAGATTCCATCTTCCTATCTGAGCTCACTTAACCTGAGCAGCACTACAATTGCAACACTTGAAAGTAACACATGGTTCCCGCTTGCCCTTGCTCCAGCGGTGATGAACTCGCTTAGAGACTCATTCTACATAGGCGGAGCCCTTTCAGTGGTTGCAGCAATTTTATCTTTATTAAGGGGAAAGAAATATTACCACCCGGGTGGAGAAAGTCATAATGACCCTGATAGCGAAAATGTCCAGAAAGGGAAGCAGGAAATGAATATAGAAATTGACAAGGGAGAAATGAAAGGGAAAGAGGTATCAAAAAATGAGTGAAGAGAGAGAACCGATAGAAGTATGGAGAGCTATGGTTGAAACCTGGAAGGTCTGGAAGAAGGGCGTGGACAAGAATCTGGAAAGGATAAATCTTGGAAGCACTGAATATTCAATACTCAGGTATCTTACTGAGGAGGGGAGCATGCCCATGGTTCAGATGGCCAACAATATAATGGTCACCCAGGGATGGATCACAGGCCTCATCGATTCAATGGAGGGCCGAAAACTCGTTGAGAGAACAAGAAGCAGGGATGACAGGAGAGTCATAGAACTCAATATAACGAAAGAGGGCAGCAAGGTGTTTGAAAGAGCTAAAAAAGTTCATCTTGAATATATAGAGAACTGCATCAAGCACATGGACGATGAGACTGTAAACTCTACGGTTAAATTATTAAAGGACCTGAGAACAAATGTAGAGAATGCAGAAATGCCGGAAATTAAATTAGAGTGAACAAACCCCAAATTCTGGGAAGGCATGTTCCAGATAGAGAATCATTCAGTAATATTTATATTTGAACTCTCGATCATATAACTGGTACCCATGGGCTTATTATCACTTCGCAGGAACAGGACAAAAAGCGCGGTTATCAATCTTGAGTCTGAGAATGACAGAATAGAGCCCTACATGGTTAGGGTTCTTGAAAGAGATCAGGAAAGGAGGGCCATGGATTATGAAAAGCACAGTTCACTGGCATATGAATATGTATCCAGCAGCCTTATTCTGGCCGAAGTGTGTGCCAAAACAGGAAGAATAGATGAGGCAAGGAAACTTGCTGAATCTTCAAAAAGTGAGATTGACAAAATTGAAAACGTGGAAAAGAAGAACACCATGGAGACCCTGTATGGAAAAGTGATCCAGAGAATTGAACGGGTTGGCTGATTTTTAATGCTCAAATTTTGCTGAATTCTCACGGAATTATTTGTAAGGCTGATTTCCATTACGTTGTATATCTGTTGATAAAAATATATTTCGGGAATATGACAGAACTGACTGAAAATATAATTGTATATTTTTACAAGTGATAAAATATGAAAATTCTTATTCGCTTTAGCAGCCATAATTTGCTCCTGATCTACATTTTTTCTCATTGATACCAAGGCGAATAATTAAGTAAAATGATTCATATATTACATGTATAAAAAAGAGTGAAGAAATGGTATCTAAAAAAGTTGTAAATCAGAAAGTAAGGGCACATAACATGCAATATGGAAGGGGTCACAACAGATTTCTTGATAATGATGTTCCAAAATATGTATTTCCAGAAGGAAAAATGGAACCAAGAGCGGCATATCAGCTGATTCATGATGAACTGAATCTTGATGGAAATCCTGATCTAAACCTGGCAACGTTTGTCACCACCTGGATGGAACCTGAGGCTGATAAATTAATAATGGAAAATCTGCATAAGAATTTCATCGATCACTTTGAATACCCACAGGTAAAGGATATAGAAGAGAGGATTGTGAACATAATGGCCAATCTATATAACGTTCCAGATAAGGACGATTTTATCGGGACATCAACCATAGGTTCATCAGAGGCAATAATGCTGGGATTACTTGCCCACAAGTGGAACTGGAAGCAGATGAGAATGAAGGAAAATAAGCCCACTGACATGCCTAATATAGTGTTTGGTGGTGATACCCATGTTTCATGGGACAAATTTGCACGATATTTTGATGTTGAACCCAGGGTAGTTCCAATTGCCAGGGATCATTTCACCATAAGACCTGAAGATGTTAGGGAAAAGATAGACGAGAATACAATAGCCGTTGGAGTTGTCCTTGGTACCACCTTTACTGGGGAATTTGATCCTGTAGTTGAAATAAACCAGATGCTACTTGACCTGAAAAAGACTAAAGGACTGGATATACCCATACATGTTGATGCAGCAAGTGCAGGATATATCACGCCGTTCTATGAACCGGATTTCAAATGGGATTTCAGGCTTGAGCAGGTTAAATCTATCAACACATCAGGTCATAAATTCGGTCTTGTGTATCCTGGACTGGGATGGCTCATCTTCAGGAATGAGCACCTCCTGCCTGAGGAGCTAAAGTTTTATGTGAACTACCTTGGTGACGAGATGCCTACCTACACACTCAATTTCTCGGAAGGAAGTTCAATGGTAGTTGCTCAGTATTACAACATTCTGAGACTTGGGAGGAAAGGTTATGGCGAAATCGTAAGGAAGATGATGAACAATGCAAACTATCTTGCAGAAAGACTTACAGCTAGTGGTGAATTTGAGGTTATAAATGGAGCAAAACATATTCCTGTGGTTACATTTAAGCTAAAGAACATGGATAGTTCGAAGGCATTTGACCTCTCTTACAAGATAAGGGAGAGAGGATGGATTGTTCCAGCTTATTCCCTGCCGCCAAATGCACAGGATACAACAATAATGAGGGTTGTTGTGAGGGAAAACTTCACTGCCGACATGGTGGATATATTTGTTGAGGATATCCTAAATGCAAAGAAAGCGATCACCAACGGGCTATCCATTGGAAAACAGACAGATCCGAGAAAGGGTCATTCAGTTTCATGATCTGTGTAATAAGTCCCTAAACCTATTTTCAGTTCATTAATTTTCTAACATAATAATTATTGAACAGGTACACAATGCCAAAAATGACCGCGGTCATTATGGTGGCTATTATGCCACCATCAATTAAGGATGAATCCACTGTCCTGTTGAACAGGAAGTAAGCTGCAGGGCCAAAGGCAATGAAGTAGCATACCCACATAACTGCTATCATTTTTATGCTCTTTTTTCTGCTAAGTGAGGGTGACATCTACAGCCTGAGTATTGGAGAGTTTTACTTATAACTTTCCTGGACATGTGTGTAAAATATTATTTGACAATATGTTTTAATAAACACAGGATATACTTACTTATGACATTAAACGTTGGAGAAACAGCTCCTGATTTTGAAGGAATCACGGACAGTGGCGAAAAGGTTAAATTTTCGGATATTGGAGGAAAAGGCAATGTTGTCCTGTACTTCTATCCGAAGGATGAAACACCTGGATGCACTGCTGAGGCATGCGCGTTCAGGGATGAATGGGACGAATTCGAGAAAATGAATGCGAAGGTAATAGGTATTAGTTCGGACTCTCCTGAATCCCACAAAAAGTTCAAGGAACACAGGAAATTGCCATTCATGCTAATAAGCGACCCTGGCCAGAAAATCAGGGAAATGTATGGTGCAAAGGGAAGGTTCATACCACCGAGGATATCGTTCGTCATAATTGATGGGAAGATAGTTAATGTTTATAATTCACAGATGAACGCAACCAATCATGTAAAAATTGCAAGGGAAGTCCTTTCAAAAATTGGTAATGAGAAAACCAATCAGTGATTCAGAAGGTACCTATCAAACCATTCCTTCTTTCTCTGCAGTCTGTCGATCATGTTATCGGGCTTTCCTGCCCTTGCATGTTCATGACTGTCTCCCTGGTACCTGATCAGTTCCGTGTCAACACCATTCATTTTCAGGCCAACAAACATCTGCTCTGACTGCTCTATTGGGCATCTATAATCATTCTCTCCATGTATGAACATTGTTGGGGTTCTTGCCTTTTTTATGCTGGTTATTGGCGAGTTTTCCAGTAGTTTTGTAATGGATTCAGGTGCCCATGGATCTTCCACCTTCATATACATGGCGTTGAACCAGAACCCAATGTCACTTGTTCCGCACATGCTCATGAGGTTTGAAACACATCTTTCACTGATGCCCACCTTGAAGAAGTCTGAGTGCGTGATCATCCAGTTTGTCATGTACCCGCCGTATGATCCACCTGTTATGCCAAACTGCCCGGTAAGATCATATTTCTTCTTTGCAGCCTCGATGAAGTTGAATATGTCCTCTGCCGGTCCCCTTCCCCAGTCTTCCACGCATGCCGCAGCGAATTCTGAGCCATAGCTTGAACTTCCCCTGGGGTTGCAGAACAGTATATTATATCCGTTTCTCAAGAAGTACTGAAATTCAATCATGTATGATTCTCCATATGCATCATGTGGGCCACCGTGAACAAACACCAGGTTGGGGCTATTTCTTCCTGCAATCATGCACCATCCCTCCACTTCACCAACCTTCATTTCTTCAGCTGCCTCTCCGGACATTCCACCATTAGGATCATATTCCTTGCCATCGAATGCCAGAATCGATGGCTTAGACTGGGAACTGTAAATATATGCAATTTTCTTATCCCTTACATCAAAGCACTGAACTACGAACTTCCCTTTTACAACCTCCCTTACATTGGAATTCTCTATGGAATATATGGATGATATGCCTCCAGTTTCCCCAGGGGCGTATACTGTACCATCTTCACATATTACATTTTCATCTGTACCCTGAAAGTGATCTGATATGGATGAGCCATTCCCTGAATGCTTTCCTAGAAGTACATGTTTATTCACTGGTAAATACATATATTTTGTTGCCCATGGAGTCCTTCCTTCACTGTGGCCAATGTATACTACTTCACCATTTCCATCAAATGCCATGGTTGACACCTGATCTTCGTTTATCTTACTTAGATGACCATCCTTGACATCAACTTCGTACATATTTGTCAGGCCCTCGTCATTATTCATGAATGAAATCAGGGCAATTACCCTGTCATTGTTGGAAATGACATCCGATACGTCAAACTCTCCCGATACAATCTTTATTAACTTTTCATTGAATAGATAGAGATTTTTTCTCTGCCTGATGAAGCCTCTTGTGTCGAATCTGTAGTTCAGCCTCTTTGCGACAACTGGAAGATCATTATTTGATTCCTCTGAACCTATAACGAGGAATCCTTCTCCGTGCCTGACAACCTTGTTGATTTTTGCCATGCTGAATAAATTAAATGGTTCGGTGTTGCCCTTAATCCGAACAAAATGATTGATCTTTTCTTCCGATTTTACATAATACAGGTTATCATCAATAATCATTGGATGACTTTCCTTTCCTTCGAAAGTTACTCTTTCAACTTTTCCATTTTCAAACTTAAAAATTGATGTCTTATATTCATTGCCCTCGATCCACTTTTCCGTAAAGTATACCGTATCTCTGCAAATCACTGGCTCCGACAAAAACTTCACACCATATGCTTCCCTGGCATCCATTTTGCAATAGCGAAATCTACCTTAAGAAATTTACTGAAACTATGGCACTGTCCACTGGCAGGCAGGAGTGAAAGGTATCAGATCTCATACAGCTATATTTGCACAAATTCCAGCAGGGCAGATGACGTTCACGAATCACGGAAAGCCCTCGGATCTGAAAGAACTAAAGTTAGTTAAGGCTATGCCAGAAGATTTAAAAAGCTGTAAGTTTCCCGGGAAAAATACAATTCGAGGTTATCTCTTTCTAATCTTATAAGAAATTATCAATTATTGTAATTCCATTATAGAATTGCAACTAATGTGTTGCAACTGTCAGTTCATTCAGCTTTCCGTTGATAAAATTGCTGAGACCCTCCTCAACTTTTAATCCTTCTCCAAGATAAAGCTTGATCCTGCTATTTGTGTATGTAAATGCATGAGCTCCAACACCAGATACTATAACTGATGTAACACCACGATCGACAATGGATTTCAGCATCATAATTCCTTTTGCTGATTTCGCTGTTAATGCTGGATTGGCATATGATTCTACCAGTTCATTGTTATCAGTATTGTAAATTCTTATCTCTTCAGCTTCTCCAGGACCGCTGATCATTCCCCTGTCAACTGCTATTGCGAGTTTCATTTATGTATATTGCCAGAGAAGTCATAAATTTTTGTAAAATATGAGAAAACCTGATATTTATAGTTACAGAGTGAATTTTTTATCAATCATGCAGACGTTGTTCTTGAGTGGATATAATCTATCAACCCATCTATGATTCTTTCTTTTATCATGGTGGGATTTTTCCAGGAGAATAAAGAGGGTTCAAGATAGCATGATAGCGCACATTTATTACAGCTTTCAAATTCTGCCCAGTTATAGTTGTTCCAGACCTTTACAATATTCACATCCCAGACCTTGGAGGTTCCCTTGTATTCATTTAGAACGTAACACGGCATGACAAGATTCCCAAGGGGATCAACGTTCATTGTAAGCCAAGGCTTGCACTTCCACTCAATTCCGTTGAACCATGAATTTGTGACCGCCTGGAAATATTCCCTGGAATTTACAATCCTGTAACCTTTTTCTTTCATGGCTGACAGTGTTTCAATGGCTTCCTTCAGCTTTCCCATTCCAGGAGATTCCTTTTCTGCAGTTGTATAATTGTAAGCGATCTGGAAATTAATTGGCACTCCCAGCTTTTCTGCCATGAGTACCAGATCTTTCGCCTGGAAGTAATTTTCTTCGGTAATAGTAGAGCTGAGTGAAAGAGAGATGTGACCACGGGCAGCCTTAATTCCTTCCATAGCCTTGCTGAATGACCCGCTGATTCCCCTCATTTTATCGTGCAGTTCACCTACTCCGTCTATGGAAACAAACATGTAGTCAACATAGTCTTCAATACTCTTCAATTTGGTCTTTAAAAGCCATCCATTGGTAACCATGGATGTGTGAAAGCGCTTATGGGATTCAACAAGAATATCCTGCAAATCGTTCCTCAACAATGGTTCACCACCCTCGAAACCAAGGAATGAAACTCCCACTCTTTTCAATGTTTCCATCATCCTTACTTCATCCTCCACAGATAGAAGTTCCTCATCTTTCCTCCTCCAGAACGGACACATCTTGCACTCAAGGTTACATGTGTAGAGTAATTTATGACCGGCGATCAACGGTGTCTTGCTACCATTGAACCCTTTCATCTTCCGCTCTATCGTCCTCCATAGAACGGGTTTTATCATTGCCATAATTATATAGCCTCACACAGTACTTAAACCTGAGTGGCATCATATTTTAACTTTTATATTGATGCAAAATTCTACCAGTACGTATCTTGAATTGCAAATTAATGAAATGAGTTATAATCCTATTCTGTAAGAATTCAAATGCTGTGTTAAAATTACGAAATTATAAAGATATATGTTTAATGTATTTTGGAAAACCTCCCAAAACATAACAGTAAGATAACCTGATCTGGAAAAGAAGGCCTAAATTCAATAAAATGTGCTGGGAGCGTTTGAAGATATCAGTCATGAAATCAGAACGCGATAAATAGAAATAATATGAAACTAATTTCTTGGCACAAGCTGTATTGCTCTCTCTGGACATGCCGTTACACAATCACTGCAGGAGTGACATCTGTCAATACCCGGTGTGCGAGCAATCATGTTTCCATGTGCCCTTGCCTTTATCCGGCTGAGAAATCCCAAACCTGCGATTTCATCGGGTGTTCTTGGGGTGACTTCAAATACATCATATGGACAGACCTTCACGCACTCACCCTTCGCCTCGCATTTTGCTGGGTCAACCATTGGAACGACCCCTGAAGAGTCAGGCTTGCAATGGGTACCATTCATATGCGCTTTATCACCACTCATTTCCTTTCCATGGCTTTGATGATCGGCCAATACATAACCTTTGACCTCATCTCATTGAGTTATGTCATAATCCACTCCTGAACTCTTAAGGTTCGCTTTGGAAGATTGAAAGTTAACTTTTTCATTTCAGCTAAAGTTTATCGGGCATGGACAGAGTGAGAAAATAAAATTTAAAAACCCGTTAGATTGAAAAACTAGTCCCTAAGCTTGTTAAGTTGGCAACTTAGCCAATCAGGATTTAGCATATGCCTATGAATTCATCGTTATTTCTATCATACCATATTTATATACTAAGGGCTTAAAAATACTGTTATTGAGTTAATTCTTAGAAGTACAAACACCTTTGGATGTTGTTAAAAAGGTGCCTGTTCTACCTACTTTATGAATTTTATGAAGCAAATTTAAGATGGTCAATAGTGGGTCTGCCCGGATTTGAACCGGGGTTTCCAACTCCCGAAGCTGGAAGGATACCAGGCTACCCCACAAACCCTTCGTTATTTTCCGTATATTTCATGGTTATATTTAATTTGATCTTATTATGAAA
>JAMDCG010000059.1 GCA_023489425.1 Thermoplasmatota archaeon | reverse complement strand
TCTGCCCTTCCATACAGGAAGAAATAACCATCTTTGCTTTGCATTGCCCAGTCACCCTGTGACCAGAACCCTGGAAATTGAGACCAGTACGAGGTCCTGTATCTTTCCTCATTATTCCAAACACCACGGGTCATTGATGGCAGGTGCTCCTTGGACACAAGATAGCCTATCTGATCATAGATTTCCTTACCTGAGCTATCAAAAACTGTTATGGCCATGCCCAGTCCTTTAAAAAGACATTTTGGCTTGAGTGGTGTTATGGGAGTTGATGCAAGGAAACACCCTATTATGTCTGTTCCTCCTGATACATTACATATGGGGACTTTGCTTTCACCCCATACCCTGAATACATATTCCCACGATTCCCTATCCCACGGTTCTCCTGTAGAGCCAAAGGCTTTAAGATGTTTGAATGACCTACTTATTCCATTGAATTTCATTGTTCTCGCAAAGGTAGGAGAAATACCAAGAATGGTTATAGCATGCTCTTCCACAAGATCCCATACTCTTTCATTTTTTGGGTAATCCACTGCACCTGGATAGAGAAATAGTGTCCCCCCCAGAGCGTTGGCTCCCATTATTTCCCATGGTCCCATCATCCACCCCAGATCAGTAATCCAGAAGATTGTATCATCTTCCTTGAAATCAAGGTAGTATTTAACCTCCTTAACAATGTTGATGAATGATCCACCATGGACGTGAACTGTGCCCTTTGGCTTTCCAGTTGTTCCTGATGTATAGAGCATGATTGCACCATCTTCTGAGCCCGTTTTTTCACTTTCCATATATTCTCCGTTCTGGAGAAGTTCGTTGAAATCAAGCTCATCTTTGTTGATCCTGTCGAGTGTTATGAGTTTTATTCCTTTTATATCTTTTATATTGGCGGCCATTTTTATTTCCTTACCCTTCCGCCTGTAGCCCTCAATGGTGAAAATATATTTTATATCACTATCCCTAACCCTGGTTTCCACTGCTTCCCTTCCATATCCTGAGAACATTGGAACTGCGATTGCACCCATTCTCATTATAGAATACATGGAAATAATTGCCTCTGGAACCATTGGCATGTATATCCCTACCCTGTCTCCCTTCTTTATACCAAGATTTTTCATTGCTCCTGATAGTTTACCTGTTAACACGTCAAGTTCCTCATAAGAAATGCTTCTGAATTTACCATCCTCATAAACACACTTTATTGCGGGTTTCTTACTTTTCTTATATCTTTCAACACAGTTAAAAGCTATATTTATTTCACCATCTATAAACCATCTTGAAAATTCCTTTCCCTTTGAGCTGTCCCTAACCTTTGTATATGGTCTCGAAAACCAGATACCTGAGTGCCTAACCACTGAATCATAAAACTGTTCAATATGGCTGTCTGAAAATGTGTAGAGTTCATCAATAGTCTTCAGCCCTATGAAGTTTTTGAGGGCGTTGATATTGCTGTTATCAATTGTCATCTGATCTGGAAAAAATACAGTTTCACTCTGTGTGTCCATAATTCAATAGATAAAAATCCTTTATTTTAAACTATGCGGCTTTTAAAAATGCAATAATTGGAGAATAAAAACATATTACAGTTTAGGTTGTGCAAAAAACCTTCTTAGGTCAGATTACCTCTTTTATTACTCGCTTTCATTGTTATGCAGAGAAAATTTCTATATGCATGAGACATTAACGCGTGTTGAATGGAAGTATTTATGAAAGGGAACTGGTATCCATACTGTCAGGAAGCCAGAAAGTTATTGGAAAGTTGTCTAAAAAACTTGATTTCCTATCAAAGGAAGCATATGAACATCTGATTAAATACCCTTTTTTTGTGACCAGGGCAGCAGGTTCAAAAGGTGCTGATCTGATTGCTGTTAGATTTGACATGTCTATGGTAATTGAGGTAAAGAGTTCACAGAATCCAGTACTCGCCTTTTCTTCCTCCTCTGGAAAAAATCAGGATCAGGCTGAGAGACTGGCCAAGAAGTGCCTTAATTCTGGCATATTTCTAATTTACGCCTTCAGGCTAAAAAATACAGAAGGCGATCCCTGGAGAATGTTCAAAGTCCCGGGAGAACCCATGGGCAGATACAGGAATCTTTACAATATACTTCCTCAAATTGAAATAACCAGAAATGAAAATTTTGTAATGAAGTGGGAGGATGGTGCCCCACTGAGTAATATGCTAAAATATTTAATGGAAAGCAATTCAAAGTGATTGCTTTATTGCCTTCTCAAGGCATTCAACTCCCTCATCTATCTGCTCATCAGTGATTATCAGAGGTGGAATCAGCCTTATTGCACTTTCTCCTGTTCCGAGAAGTATTATTCCATTCTGGAAGCCTTTATACTCAACATCGTTTCTGAGCTTTACGGCCGGTTCCTTTGTTCTTCTGTCCTTTACAAAGTCGATTGCCTGCATGAGCCCAATACCCCTTACATCTCCAATGACATCATATCTTTCCTTTAGTTCTTCCAGTCTCTGCCTGAGATGCTTTCCTCTCTTGGCTGCATTTTCCACTGCACCTTCCTTCTTCATGGCCTCTATGGTTGCCTTGCTTGCAACAGAAGCAAGAAGGTTTCCACCATATGTGTTTGAGTGAAGCCCGAGTTCTGGGAAGTCCAGCTTTGAATCTACCACCACAGCTCCCATTGGAAGCCCGTTTGCAATTGCCTTTGCCAGTGTAATGATCTGAGGTTCAACACCAAAATGTTCTGAGGCAAAGAATTTTCCTGTTCTACCAAAGCCTGCCTGAACTTCATCCATTACAACGAGCATGTTGTTGTCATCTGCCAGTTTCCTGAGTTTCTTGTGGAAATCCATTGGTGGAACGATATAGCCGCCTTCTCCCTGTATTGGTTCAACTACAAATGCAGCAACGTTTTCTGGAGGCATGTACATTTTCAGCGTGTATTTCTCTATGAAATCCAGTGCTGCGTTGGTGAGTTCTTGAGGATGTTCATATCCGTCTATTCCAAAAATGTTCCTGTATGGGTTAGGAAATGGAACATGTTCAACTCCTGGCATTGATGGGAAAAGATACTTTTTCTGGATTCCCTTTGAAGCGGTCATGGAAAGTGAACCCTGTGATCTTCCGTGAAATGCTCCTATGAATGAGATGAACTCCTGTTTTCTTGTTGCAACCTTGGCAAATTTGATTGCTGCCTCAACGCTTTCTGTTCCACTGTTTGTGAAAAAGACCTTCTTCTTGAACTTACCGGGTGTCACGCTGGATATTGCCTTTGCTGCATCTACCTGTTCCTGATAATAAAAGTCAGTTCCTGCAAAATGCCAGAGCTTAAACAGCTGTTCCTGAACTTTTTCGGTAATATAGGGATGAATATGCCCCATGTTGTTGACTCCAATACCTGCTGCGAAGTCAATATACACATTCTCATCTACGTCCTGTATATAAACCCCCCTTCCTCTCTTGGCCACTATAGGAAGTGACTTGGAACTTGTTGCCAGATATTCAGTATCTTCTTCAACTATTTTCTTACCCTTTGGTCCTGGCGGCACTACCTTTATATTCACTTTCATCTCGAAATCGTTTTCATTTGTTTGCATAATTTCACCTGAAAATAGATGTCAATTGAAAATATATAGCTTATTGAATGAAAAACGAAATAATGTTACGTATTTCGTAACATATATAAAAATTATTCTTATTCTAAGGAGGATTTGCCCTGTTGAGTTATATCAGAATATTAAATATAACATATAGTGTGACAATTGTGTAAAATGTAAGGAAATCCTTATTTTATTTTCATGCAATATAAAATTATTAATATTCATGTACAATTCTACCTGAATGATGGGAGAAGAAGAGAAACTGGTTTCAGAATTCTATAGAGATGAGATCACAGACAGAGAGTTCTATAGAAAACTTGCCAAAAGATCCCGAAATAAAGTTTTAAAAGAGAAACTTGATTATCTCGCTGAAATGGAGGAGTCCCATTCTGAGTTCTGGATGAAAAGACTCATAAAGTTAGGCTCTGAAAAAAATGAGATCAAGCCTAGAGGTGTGAAGATTTTCTTTCTCCTATTCCTTACCAGAATCTTGGGTAATAACCTGACTGTCAATCTTCTGGAAAGAGGAGAGGTTGAAAGTATTAGAAAATACAGGGATTTTTTAAAGAATATGAAGGATACCGATGAAGTAAATGCATTAAAATCTATTATAAATGATGAGATAGGTCATGAAAACGTCTTTGAACAGATGGGGATTAACAGGGAAGCCTATCTTGATAGAATACAGGCTTTCATATATGGTATGAGTGATGGACTTGTTGAGGTTCTGGCGGCAATCGCAGGATTAACTGCAATTATAAGTAACAATTTCATAATTGCGATGAGTGGACTTGTTATAGGAGTCGGTGGAACCATAAGCATGACCCTTGGAGCATATCTTTCAAAATCCTCCGAAATTGAGTACAGGATAAGGAATATTAAAAGGGAAAGTCTCATTACAAACACTAGCACTCATAAGATGAAGACTGAAATTGAAAATGAAGAGAACCGTACAAAGGTTTCAGCGGGAACAACCGGTCTTTCCTATATAGCAGGAGCTGCTTTTCCAATAATTCCTTTCCTCTTTCCTCTTGGCATACTTTCACTGATCATTGCCGTTATACTTGTGGCTGCAGTTCAGGCAGTAAGCAATTCCATTATAGCAATAGCACTGAACATCTCTATATTGAAATCCTCAAGCAGGGCAGCCATTTTATCACTGCTAGCCGCGGCAATCACCTACACAATAGGATTTATATTCCACACCTATTTCCACATATATATAGGTTAGAAGAATTGGTGAAATATTAAAACCCAAATATTTACATAAAAAACAGATTTTTAAAACCGCTTACTCTTTCTTATGGTTTCTCTCTTCTGTACATTGAAGAAGTAGAGAATGAAAACTATGCCCAAAATAAGAACAGTAATGCCAAAGTATAATCCCGCTTCAAGGTAATATGAAATCTGTCCGAGATGTATTTTCAGGGCAGAGCTATTTTTTTCTAGATTTTCCACGTGAAAAACCCACTGTCCTGAAACAGGTGCCACTATGGATTTTGAAATGCCCGATCCTGTGAAGTTTGATTCCACAACAGTATTGCCTGATGGTTCACTGAACCATGCCCTGAAGTTTCCAGTAGAATTTGCTGTGATCGTATATGTCAGAAGTAGTCCTGACGTTACGTTTATATCCATAGATTTTTCGGAACCACCAGCAATAACTGTATCCTTTGTGGCTGAGGATGACGTGTAAAATCCAAAGGCGGAATAACCCATTATTAAAATTGATGCAACTACCAGTATCATTCCTATTTTTACTGCTCTTTCAGGTGTGAGATACATTTCAAGCCTTTCCTATCATGTTATCCAATGTATTTTAATTTACGCCGATGTATGAACCTATTCAACTATTGATTCAATTTTAATTGCCATATCTTTCCTGAACACAAGATTTTCCTCCCTCAGTGTCTCCTTGATCACCCTTTTATCGAATTCTTTCAAATCCACCGGTGTGGAAATAATAAATCCTTTATATGCCTGTTTTCCCGATTTTAGCTTACTTCTTTCTGTTCTAATCCCAGAGATTACTGATATTACATTGCTGAATATTTCTGCATCTTTTTCAAAATCTTCCAGTTCTACAGGCCACTTCTGTTCATGAATTGATCCTTCCATGCCCAGCATTTCATATGCCTTATCTGTGATGAATGGGGCAATAGGTGCATAAAGTTTCATAATGTCCAGTGCAACTTCTCTTGCAACATATGCAATTTCATCTTTTTCCTCTTCTGAACCCCTTGATACAAAGGATTTGATTATCTCAAGATAATTATCGCAGAACATTGTCCAAAAGAAGTTATCAATCTCTGTCCTGGCTTTGGCAAAGTCATTGGTTGAGTATAGTTCTTCTGCCTTTCTAATGGTTCTATTTAACTCCTGTGCAATCCATCTGTTGAATGGCAGCTTTATTTCTGTTTTTCTCTTTTCTGGTAGTGCACTGATAAGACTTATTGCGTTGTATATCTTTATTATGGTTCTTCTTCCCCTTGTGAGCTCCTGTTCCTTGAGTGAAATGTCGTCCCACGTTGACGAGGAAGAACCCCACAACCGAACCCCATCAGCTCCATACTTGTCAACAAGTTCCATTGGATAGACCACGTTTCCCTTGCTCTTACTCATTTTTTGACCCTTGGAATCAAAGACGTTCCCACTTATTATGATATTATCCCATGGTATCTTTTGGAAATGAACCATGTATCTGTAAATCGTGGTGAATGCCCATGTTGTAATGATATCATGCCCCTGAAATCTTGCACTCATCGGAATTCCGTTATTTTCTATGGAAGAATCTCTAAGAGAAATTGTAGGCGATGTTGATGATGTAAACCATGTATCCAGAACATCTGTTTCTGGAGTCACATCATTAGATGAACATTTAGGACATTTTTTCTTCTCATCAAACCTTGGGTCTACTGGCAACTCACTTTTTTCTGGAAGAATGACCTCACCACAACTGTTGCAGTACCAGACTGGAATTGATATTCCCATTATCCTCTGCCTCGATATGCACCAGTCCCATTTCAGGCCATTTACCCAGTTTTCATAACGTATTCTCATAAAATCGGGTGTCCATTTTATCTTTCTTCCCTGCTGTATAAGATCGTCCTTCATGTCAAGATACCTGAGATACCACTGTTTGCTCACACCGATCTCAATTGGTGTTCCACATCTTTCATGGGTATTGACAGAATGTTTTATTCTCTCTATGGACTTAAGATCTCCTGACTCCTTCAGAAGATTCTTTATCTTTTTTCTTCCCTCTTCTACCTTGAGACCTTCAAGGAGGCCACCATCTCTTATGAATCCCCTTTCATCAAGTAATCTTATAAGTTTCAGGGAATGATCTTTCCATATTTCGTAATCTGTCTGATCCCCGAAGGTGCATACCATTTCAGCACCCGTGCCCTTATCCATCAGAACTCGCGGATCTGTTATAATTTCAACTTCCTGCCTGTATAGAGGTACCCTGAATTTCTTTCCTGAGAATTTTTTTGCCCTCTCGTCCTCCGGATTCAGTGCAATAGCCACACAAGCTGCAAGCATTTCAGGTCTTGTTGTGGCTATCTGAATAACTGCTCCATCATCTGACCTGAAGTCTATATAAACGAAGTCTGTTTCCCTTTCACTGTCTTCCATTTCAATCTGTGAAATTGCAGTCCTGCAAGTTGGGCAGCTTATGGTCATTCCCTCACTCCTGTATGCTATTCCTTTTTTGAAAAGATCAAGAAAGAAGCCCTGTGAAATCTTCCAGGATCCCTTAGAGTAAGTAATATATGAATTTTCAAAGTTCTGTGATAGACCAAGCCTGATGAATGATTTCTTCATTTCCGCTATTGCTTCTCCAGAGACCGTTTCGCACTTCTCTATTGCATCCTTTACAGGGATGTTGTTGAGGCTGAGCTTCAGAGTTTTTTCGACAAATCTCTCCGTTGCCAACCCATTATTATCAAAACCAGACGGGTAAAAAACATAATAACCCATCATTCTTCTAAACCTTGCTGCTATATCCTGATGCGGGTATGAATATGCATGTCCTATATGGATTTCCCCTGAAACTGTGGGTGGAGGTGTGTCTATTGAGTATATTTTTCCATCCTTAATTGCATCCTCGTTCAGTTTAGAGAGATCGGATTTTTCCCATTTTTTCAGTATCTCTTTTTCCATTTCTGGAATGTCAAAGTCCATTGGCTTGTTATCTCAAAAGTTTTTAAAACACTTTCCATATTAGGTATGGGAGTGAGCATGAGTAAGGAAGATGAGTTAATTGATGAAATTACAAAAAGTAACTTAAAAATTCAGGAGCAGCTTAAGGATATTAGGGATGAGACATTTCACAATAATATCTCGATGATTGTTGATTATTTTATAGCCAATTTGAACCTCATGAATGAGGCACTTAAAAAGAAGGAAACTCTTGAGAAACTCGAAAGGGAACCAGATATCAGGATATATAACCACAGGAAAGTAGAAGCGCCAGATCCTGAGAGCATTCAGAGTGTATTGCTCTTCATTTCAAGCACACTTGGAAGGGAGCATGACATTGTCCTTGGAACCATAAGAAAATATGAAGAGGGAAAGGATTATCTTGAAAATTACGCAAGCAACATTGAAAGACTCAGAATAAGAAGCGAGAATTTGTATCACGATCTGGTGGAGAGATAATGGAATACGATCCTGTGTTTATTGCAACGAAAAGCGATGATGCCAGTTTCAGTATTTATAACTACTTCATTTCTAATGGTCCCGGACTTGGAAAATATATACTAACTGAAGGCAGACTACCACTGTTAGAATTTCCAGAAAAGCTTATAGATAATGAAGACAGGGTTATTATTTTTCTTAGCAGACATTCTTCCAAGGCAAAGGTGAACTCCATTACAGTACATCCTGTAGGGAACTTCTCAACTAATGATATTGGCGGAAGAGAAAGGAACATTGCAAGATGTGCACCCGAAATACAGACTGCAATACTTAGAAAAATGTGCGATGTTTACAGTGGAGAAAAGTATCAGGTGACCTTTGAGGCAACTCATCATGGTCCAGAGTCCAATAATAGACTGATATTTGCAGAGATAGGCACTGAGCCAGAAAATTGGAAAGACGTCGATGCACTTAGGACTCTGTTTCTGGGAGTGAGAGATGCCACACCGAAGAATTATCCGAACTATGTTGGTGCCGGTGGAGGGCATTACGCTCCAAAATTTTCCTCATATGTTCTGAAGGAGAATGTCAATGTTGGCCATATTATTTCCAAGTTCAGAATGGATGAGATCGGAAAGGATGAAATCCTGATGGCAGTTGAGAAAACTGATAAATGTAAGGGTTTCCTGGTTGACAAGAAAGGGATAAAGTCTGCAGGCATGACTATGATAAGGGAAGTTGCAGATCAATTAGGTCTTGAAGTCATAACAATATAAACATCTCCAATCCTCTCATTTTTTTGGTTTATTAGAAATATCTTTTAGACCTGAATAGTACAAAAATATTTAAGAATTTTAAAAATAAAATATACAATATAATTATTTATACATTTATATGAATAGATATTTAAAACTCTTGGAAAACAGCCAATTTGCTGATTATAGATATATTGAAATTTTTATAAGATATATTTAAATAGAATGTACTCATCATTACATGACCGAGTGGTCGGTGTATTAAATAATGGAACAGATTACAGAGGAAGAAAAGCCTCCTGGATTGACACCTCTTTTCAGGGCCAGAAATATAGAGAGGTTCCTGAAAATGAATAAGATTTTTTTTAAGTTTGAAGGTGCCAGCATTACAGGAACCCAAAAGGACAGGATCTCAAGCCTTCATGTTAGGAGGGCTATAGAATTAGGTTATGATACCATCGCAGTTGCAACATGTGGTAATTACGGGGCATCTGTATCTTATTTTGCTTCTGCATATAAAATCAAATCCGTTGTTGCAATTCCATCCTTCTACACTAACGCAAGAAGTGATGAAATTTATGGAAACGGAGCAAAGATCATACAGAAAAACATGAAATATGAGGATCTTGTTGAATATATCAAGGACAAATCGAGGGATGAGAACTGGTATGACTGCAGTCCTGGCTCGGTAAATTCAATAGTTGATATACTTGGTTACGAGAGTATTGCAAATGAGATAGTACAGCAGCTAGGACATTCACCAGCCTATTTGGCGGCGCCAGTGGGTAATGGAACAACACTTGCCGGGATATTCAGCGGTTTCAAAAAACTGTACCTGAGGGGAATGATCAGTAATATCCCAAAATTCATTGCTTCTTCTACATCTCTTGGTAATCCTATCGTGTATTCATGGAAACACGGATTCAGGAAGATTCAGGAACTGGAACCATCAACAATAATTGAGACAGAAACCAACGAACCACTGGTTTCATTCCGTGCCATGGATGGCCAAAAAGCACTTAACGCAATTTATGAAAGTAAAGGCGTTGCAATAGGAGTTAACGATCAGGAAATGGTGAAGTTTTCAAGGATGATAGAGAATCAACAATCTATTCAGGTTCTTCCAGCCTCTGCATCAGCACTGGCAGCAGCCCATAAGAACTTAAATAACAGAAATGTCAGTGGAGAGGTAGTTGCCGTATTGACTGGAAGGGGAAATTGATGGATAAAGCGGTTATACTTGCCGAGGGTTTCCTTGGGTCTACATATGGCAAAACTGCAAATGGCCTGTGCAGATTTTCAAAGCGTTATGATATATTGGGTGTCATAGATAGTACCCATTCAGGAGCCAGCATACAGGAGATTGTACCTAAGGCAAGACCAGATATAAAGATCATTTCAACAATGGGAGAAGCCATAGATCTGGGTGCCGATACCCTGATAGTTGGTGTTGCAACGGATGGAGGCTTTCTCCCTGAATATTTCAGACCGTTTGTATCAAGGGCAATAAGGGAAAAGATGACTGTTGTTAGTGGACTTCACCAGTTCATTTCAGATGACCCAGAATTCAAAAAACTCAGTGAACAATCTGGTTCCGAGATAGTTGATGTTAGGAAAATGTTTATGATGAGAAGAGACTTTTTTACAGGTAAGATCTGGGATGTAAAATCTAAAAAGATTGCAGTACTGGGTACTGATAGTGCCATAGGAAAGAGAACTACTGCAGTTTATCTGAACGAAGAGGTGAAAAAGCTAGGTAAGAGCTCGGTCATGATAGGTACAGGCCAGACAGCATGGATGCAGGGATTTCCCTATACAGTGGTAATAGATTCAATGATAAATGATTTCGTTGCCGGTGGGATAGAAAGTGCCATAGTTGAAGCGTGGGAGAAGGAATCACCAGATTTCATGTTCCTTGAGGGACAGGGCTCAGTTCTGCATCCTGCATACCCAGGAAGTTTTGAAATAATAGCAGCAGGGAAGCCAGATGGCATAATACTACAGCACGCCCCGACGAGAATTGATTATGATGGCTTTCCAGGAATTAAAATCCCACCTGTTGAAAAATTCATCAGGATACTTGAAGAGTTATCAGACAAAAAGGTTATGGGCATAGCAATTAACAGAGAAGGACTGACTGAAAAGGAGATTAGTGATGCTAAGAAAGATCTGGAAAGCAGGTATGGCCTCCCTGCTTTTGATCCTCTGTTCGATTCAAAAAGAATGGCAGAAATCATAGTTTCCGGGTTTTAGTCTTGCCTTTCCTCGACAGGATCAGGTGCTTTGAAACACTTGAGATAAGTGTGCATTCTTTTTCTAAAAATTTTGCAAAGATCAATATATCCCTGGATAACAGAGAAAAATTCACTCTTGAATATAAGTATGATCATGAAGTTGAACTCAATGAAAATCTCGCAGGTCTAATGGGCGCTACAGCAGTCATTAACTATGCATTATTTACCGGGGAAATTATATTCGATTTCCCAACTTCTGAGTCGGACAGAAAAATGATAGAGGAAATGGTTAAAATCAATAATGTTGAAGTTTTTATAAACCGTCTCTGCAGAATAAGATACCCTTTCTTTAGGAACGAATTTTTACCTGCAGATGAAGAAGTTACACAGGAGAATGCAAATGGAAATACAAAACTCACATTTAGGTCTGAATATGTTGATAATTATTCGGGAAGCCCTAATGGCAGATCTGCAATAATGCTATCTGGAGGGAAGGAAAGCCTTCTCTCATATGGAATTATGAGGGAGCTTACTGGAAATGCGCTGCCGTATTTCTTCAATGAATCGGGAGGTCACTGGAAAGCAGCCAAGCATTCACATGATTATCTCAGCAGGGTCACTGAGAGTGCGAGGGTCTGGTCAAACATTGATAGATTTTATAATTTCATGAATCACAGGATGCCGATTCTTGATCCTGTTGTATCATTTTCCTGGGCTGATGACTATCCTGTACAGCTTTTCCTGTTTCCAGTTTATCTGTTCGCAACACTTCCTTCTCTGAAGATAAAGGGGATAAAGGATATTATAATGGGAAATGAAATGGACGACCCAGCAGAAGAGCCTCCATACAGGGGAATAAAGCATTATTATGGGGTGTACGATCAGAGTCCTGATTTTCAGAGGAGATTTTCAAAATATACACAGGAAAAAGGTTTCGGGATAACACTGTGGTCAGCCCTTTACGATATATATGGCTCTGTGGTGGAAGATATACTGGTAAACAGGTATCATGATCTTTACTTACTACAGAGATCATGCCACTCATGCAGATATCAGAGTGGTGATGTTTATCCATGTGGAAAATGTACTAAATGCCTTGGTGTTAGATTATTTATTGAATACGCTCACGGCGACCCTGAGGAAATACACTATCCTTTGAATGCTAATCTCCTTGATATGGTAAAGAAAGAAAAAATGAAACTCGATCCCGAAGAACTGGAATTTTTAACAGATGGCCTTCAAAGCGGAGACTATGACATGAATACACAAATTACAGGAATCCATTTGCTTCCTGGAGAGAATGAGATAATGGAACAAATACCTGTGGAGTATAGGGAAGGTATATATTCGATAATTTCAGAATATACAAACGGTAACTGGAAACTGGACAATAGTAAATGGGTCAAATATTAGGATTTATGTCAAATTCAAGATAAACATTTTCAATGTCCTCCATGGTCTGGCACGCTGAATAGGACTTAAACAGTTCCATGTTCAGTTCAATGAATGTGTGTCCCCATGTGAATTTTCCTATCATCCCTTTCGCCTGATCTATGTGCCCCGTTATAAAAAGAGCCCCTACTACCGCCTCGACTGATGATAGTTTATTGAACTTTCCAAAATTAACAGGATTGCCTGCCATCAGAACAGGGAGTTTTCTCTCAATTCCTTTTCTGTAGGAGCCAAGAAGATCTCCAAGATTCCATGAACCTTCTATGATGCATATGCCTTTTCTTTCTACGGCCGATCTGTCATCTGGCAATAATGTTCTATCTGCGTCATACCTCAATACAACATATCCCCCCATCCTGTCTCTGTTTATCTGTTCGGCCATTTTGAATTTCTGTAATTTCTTCATGGTTGATTTTGCTGGATCATCCTGATGAAGATAGACATAACCGATCCTCACATCTTTTTTTATAGCGCTTACCAAGGTAAAACCATCACTTCTAAAGATATAATAATGTTGTTTGTGATAAATTTACCTCATTGTCTTCTCTGAGAATGTTTTATGTCGAGATGTTATAATTCAAATTAAATGTATAACCTTTAATTCTTTGGATATTATGCAATGATATGGATTTTCTATCTCCTGTCAATATTTATGGGGCTATAGTCCTTATAATAATGATGGTCTTCTATTTTCGAGAACAGTATGGGAAAATTTACACACTTCTCTTTGGACTTACTTGCTTTTTCTCATCATCCTATGGTTTTCTCTCTGGTGCCTGGCCCTTCGGTGTTATAGAACTGGCCTGGGGCATAATGACCCTGAGAAAATATACAGAACTAAGAATAAATAGTATGAAAAGGTTATAGACTGCAAATTTTCCTTTTTTATTTTATCTGAATCAAAAGCTCAAAAAATACTCTTGAATTTTGGATCATCTACTTCTCCACTCACTGATACTATCTCATTCTTTTGATCATGACTCATTACAAGGGTAAATTCCTCCCTGATAGCCTTTTTTAAAAGGATCTTCTTTGCTTTCATTGATTTTAGAGGTTCCGAATCTATGGCAGTTAATCCCATTATAGATTTATGGAGATTTTTTAATGAAAGGAAAATGACAAAATATTGCCTTTGTTTTGGAATAGAGGGTTATCCAAGAATAAATGTTCCAACCGTAATAGATGCATGTGAAAGCATAAGGACTTTTGAAAATGGTCTTCTTAACCCATCTTCAATAATAATGGAACCAAGAAAAAAATGTACATACGGAATTTATACAAGTAAAAGAAATTTTCTAGAAGGGAAATCAAGCTTAAAAATTACATTTTGTTACTGGAGTGACTAAAATTTTTTATATTTTCTATGGTGTTTTCATAATCTAAAACCAACACCATTCATGCCCTGACCACCCATAAAGTCGCTGGAAGTTACTGCATGTTCCATTGTCCTGTAAAGGAGGTATGTGACAAAGATTTCTGTTGGTATATCTCCTGAAATCGTTCCTTCAAAGTACTTGCTCTCCATATGATGCTTTATTTCACCAACCACGTTTCCATTGCTTAATATTTTTATATTCCTTCCACCTATGTTTTCTGTGACTTCATATTCCTGACCATTTTGGGCACGAATTGTGGCTTTTCGGGTATGAATGTCCATTTGGCCTATTTCATTTCCATTTGAATCCAGTATTGAATAATTTTTGAATGTACTGATTAACTTCTTTGGTTTGTTATGCTGTGTCCTCAAAAGCATGTTTCCCTGTGGATCGTTCAGCTGGAAATCTGCCTCGAAGGCCCCTGCCAAACCTCCACTAAAGGCGACTGACCCAATCGTACCCTGATCGTTTTCTATTACCACTTCTAGTCCATTGCTCATAATTCCCATTCTGCCCATAGTCCTGAAATGATCTCCCTTAACAGCAGTTGCACTTTGGTTTCCGGCCAATCCCACAGATTGCGCCGCTCCACACTGAGAACAGAAGGAAGATTCATCCTGAATTTCTGCACCACATGATGTACATTTTGCCATGTAAAAGTATTCTTTGTTACATATAAATATGTTTTGTAAATTTTGGAAATTAAAATACACCGGGTCTCGCATTTCATTAATTGTCATACAGTTATAGAACATTACCTACCCAATTATAATTGTAGGATTTGCATAACAACTCTAATCCTTTGATTGTTGAGATCGTAGAAAATAATGTTTTAACTTATGATTGTAGGAAAAAGTACTCGGATAAACAGATCATGCAATTGATCTTAAGATCATTACTTAAAATCTCTTGGTAATGTCAAATATATTATCCTAAGTAAGACGAGGAAGATTAAGAGAATAGTCAGTTGTTGATATATGAGAAAACCTATTTAGTCATAATGTAAAGTCTTTTCCTTAATTTTTAAGTTATTAAAAAATATGGTGTTTTCCATTATTGCTGCCAAAAGATAACTATTACTATTCCTTTCTTAACGGAAATAACCTTTTTTATAATTGGTTCAAAAAACTCTTTCAAAATTTGGTTGATCTGGTTCACCCTTTATTTCTACCACAGGATCACGCTGATCGTGACTCATTACAAGGGTAAATTCCTCCCTGATTGCCTTTTTTAGAAGGATCTTCTTTGCGTTCATTGATTTTAGAGGTTCTGAATCTATGGCAGTTAATCTCGTAGGTTTTAGCTGGAAGGTAGTCGGTGCAAGATCACCAAGAAACATCAATCTAAGACTTTCATTATGAAAAATTATTGCCATATGTCCTGTTGTATGACCTCCCGTATGAATCAATTCAAAATTCCCCGTTCTGGTATCGGAAA
>JAMDCG010000028.1 GCA_023489425.1 Thermoplasmatota archaeon | reverse complement strand
TTCCAAGTTGCTTGACCAGCTGAGTTTGTAGTAAGCTGGTTGGATGTTGTGTTGATCAACCCTTTTGCTATAGATGATACAGATACTCCAACTGTGGCACCCTGAACCGGTAAACCAGTTGTCTTATTAAGAACTGTGTATGTTATACTTCCACTATCTCCCTGCTTTTCTACGAGAGCTCCTGTTAATTTCTCTTGTACCTGCATGTTATACTTATAGCTTACAGAAGTTGTTGTCTTGGCCTTGTTTACCTCCATAAGTGTGAAATAAAGGCTGAATAGAGAATTCGAGTTCTCTGTGGTAAAGTTAGAGAACTGGTTTGTTTGGAATGCATCTATCGTTGTTGTATATCCTAGGTTGATTAGAGTTGCTTCTTCTATGATTAATGTCTGAATCTCCTTTGAAATATGGATTGCCTGCTGATATGAGTCCGACTGCAACAATTCATTTGATAGGTTGGTTAGAAGAGTGGTCACCTGTTGACCGGAAAGATGTTTCCCATTAAAGTTCAACGATGTATATGGTCCTAGAGTACAACCTACACTGAAATAAGCTGGGGCATCATTTATGAATAATGCGCATAGGTCTGCTGGATCTCCAGATTCTGTTCCCTGTCCATATTCTGCCATCTGATAGAAATTTCCTTTACCAGTGATGGTTTCGTATATGTTGTTAAACATTGTTGTGTAGGCTTCTTCTTTTATCACCGTCGTTATACCAAGGGCTGCGAATGAGGTTGACATTTCATCTGCAATTTCAGCAGCGCAAGGTGTCTCACTTCCTGGAGCTATCTGTATTTGAATTGTTACCTTCTTACCGTTATATGTCAGCGTTCCAGAACTGTTAGCCATTCCAGGTATGGCACTAATCATTGATTTGGCTTTCTGCATATTATAAGTATACTGCGGGCTTGATGAATTGTACCAGAGCACATTGCATGGTGGTACGGTATTTGAAGATGGTGTTAAGAGTCCATCATATACTGTTCCATCTATTGTTTGGTATGGAGTTGCATAGCTCAATGCCTGTCTGAAGGTAGTAATGTTAAGAGGCGTTTCGTTTTCATTTATTCTAACTGCACAGAAAACCTGAGATGGCTTAATATAAATATATGCTCCTGGAGTTCCCTTAACCAGTGACAGGAAAGAAGGTGATACTGGTAGAAGATCCAGTTGTCCTTTGGTGAAGGCTGCTACCATCGAAGACTGAGAAGAATAATATGGTTGATAGAATTCATATATCTTTGGAGAGTACTGTCTCAGGCCACTGCTCGCGTTTGCGTACTGTGCAAAGAAATGTGGATTTACATAAAACTTATCATATTGGTTTGGTACAATGCCACCCTGAGGCATACCGTATCCATTAACGACCATAAATGGTCCGTCTCCGACCAATCCTGGAGCAGAACCAGTTGCGGTGTTCCATCCTAGATCCCAGCCATAATAACCGTTTCCAGAAGAAATTCCTGGAGTGTAATTGAATAATCCTTTAACACTCGTAAAGTCGTGATGTACCCAGATATTATATGGAAGAATATATGATTGCAGGGAGCTTGATTGAATTAACAGTGTTGGTTTTGGTACAAATACCTTTACTGAAAGATTTCCATTAGGAATTACATTAACTACTCCTGGCCATCCACCAAGGGCAGCCTCAAGCCTCCAGCTCAGAACTACATCCCCAGACTGCAGATAATATTTCTTCATTACAGTCGGTGCATAGCTCGTGTATGTGTGAGTAAATGACACTCCAGTTGAATTTCTATAATCAACTTTGTTTGAAAAAGTATATGTTTGCGAAGCATTTGCCTTTGACCAGTCTGTCCACTGAACATATGGTCTCAGATATATTGTATACACATATGAATAATTTGTCATTTTGCCAGTTTCAATGTCGAAGGTTTTATTGTTTGACGTAACGTGTGTCAATGTGTAGTTTGTAGCGAGCCATGGTTCTATTTGCCCATCAGGCATTGTTTTGTAAAGACTACCATATACCAATTTGGCAATGAACAAATCGCCAAAAGTAATTCCTGTAAATGTGTTCAGATCACCTATGGTACAGTCGATACCACAAGTAAATGTTCCATTGGTGTAACCGGGCTCTTCCATTGTAGTTGTTGGCATTTGCCATGCTGTTGGTGATGAACTATCAGGCTGTACGTTCAAATAACTACTCTGACTAATATCAGTACTTGCTGATGTTGTATTAATTGGTAGATTAGTTCCAAAAACGAAAAATGCGGAACCCACCATTAATAATACCATAAATACTGATAAAACAATTTTTTTATTTATCATTCGACTCGAATCTGATTCCTTATTAATAAACATTTTTATGATTTTTTTTGTTACACAAAAAGTTAAATAATAGTAAACAATGCCCTTCCTTAATTTGACAGTAACACATATTTTCTTATTATCAATATAAAATTATTTGAATGCGCTCAAGATAAAAACCGAATTGATCAGATATATTTCCAGTATCACTTATTGAGGTTCAAAAATTTAATTATAAGGTTCCAATTTCTCACCATGAAAATACATAAAGAAAGTGTGACTTCTTTTTGCTTTCTGAATTCAGATGGCAAGAATATACTATCAAAAAACGAAAATTTACCAGTGATTCCTGCCTCAAATATGAAATTGATAACCTCCCTTTGTGCACTGGAGTCTCTGGGAAGGGATTTTGTATTTACCACAAATTTTTCTTCAGATAAAGATAATTTACACATTACTGGTGACCCATCTTTCTTTTTAAATATAGGTGAATGCAGGAGAATAATTAGAGAATTACAAATTGAAAAGGTAAACACCATTTATCTTGAAATGCCAAGAATTGATAGAGAGTTTTACAATAGTGATTGGGTTTATGGTGATTCCAAGTACAGTTATCAGCCAAGAATATCTAATTTTTTTATTGGTGAGAATTGCAAAATAAAAAATAGTTCCAAATTTGACGATAATGATTTCAACTATATTCATCAAAATGAGCAATTATTTCAGCCAGTTAAAAATCCAGATAAACATTTAATAGAAGCTTTTTCAGAGGAAAAAAATCTGAGGACAATAAGGAAAGGTTTGTCTTCTAATAATAATTTTGAAAAAGTTATTTCCCACAGTGCGAATATAAGAGATGTTCTAAGACATATTCTCTTCGAAAGCTGTAATTTTTATGCTGAAGTTATATTCAAGTATCTTTCAAGTAGCGAAAAATCGCTGGGCACATGGGAAAATTCTTCTAAATTTGTAATGGATTATATTTCCAGGATAAATGGATCTGAAAATGTAAGGATTAAAGATGGATCTGGACTGAGTAGAGAGAATTTCTTAACCACAGGATTTCTTTCTAACATGCTTTTATATGCTAAGAAAAATTTTGGAAACACCTTTATAGAACTAATGCCAACAATAGGTCAGGGAACACTGAGGAAACGCCTTATTTCTCTTGAAAAAAATGGAATTTATGCAAAAACTGGGACACTATCTGGAGTCTCTGCTCTTAGCGGATATATAAGTTCAATGGATACTTTTTTCTCTATAATTATTAATAATAGTCTTGATGAAGGATCAGTTAGGCAGATGGAAATAGACAGGATTCTATCGGAATTTATTGACAAATATAAATAGAGAAACTATTTTTCAAATTGTTTGATTTACCACATATAGGCTGAATGATTTTACAGTAATAATGACATTATCTGAAATTTTCTTGTAATTCTGAAACCAAACCTTCCATATAGATGTGAAGCCTTTTCTGTAGTCCATAAAAAGTATGCATGTCTAATTCCATTTGATTTCATGTTTATTAGTGTAGCCGTCAGAAGTCTGCCTCCTATTCCCATGGAACGGTAATCCTCCAGAACCTCAAAACATCCGAACCTCTCGCCTGGAGATGATTCAAATGGCCCCTCTCCGCTTGCATACATGGAATAACCAACAATTTTATTATTTACTATAGCAATGGTGATCTGATCTAAACTTCCGTGCTTTATTACCCCATCGACTCTAAGGTAGCAATCATAGGGAAAGTTACTTCTTACCATTTTTAGGAGTTTTTCTGTTTCTTTCATTTTTAGATTTCTGATTTCGGCTTTGTTTCCTTCCTTTTGAATATATTGGTGTTCCCCTATCTCTGCTTCCATTGCTAGAGCCTCTGAATCTGTAGTAAAACCTACTTCGACAAGCGAATCGTATAGATCTGAATATTTCTCTCTATCAATGCCAGGAAAGAAATACCCCGGTGAAAAATTGGAATAAAATATACGCTGTACTCCAACCTTTTTGGCCTGTTCTATCTGTTTTTTTAGAAGTTTTATAAGATCATCTTTCTTTGTATACCCAGCAGCAAAGATCCATGCTTTATTTTCTGTATCTTCATCTACACCATTTCTTGCACACAAGAGTGAGAATGCCCCCTCGTTTACCTGCTCACCTATTGGAACCACGTACTCATTTCTAAAATATTTCCTTTCCAGTTGAAATTGAGATGTTGGATCGAATTTATAAAACTCATTCCAGATTTCCAGAATTTTTTCCCTTTCTGTGATCTTGATCATATGTTTTGGTATTCGAAAGTGATTTAACTAGATTTTCCAAGCTTTAAGATCCTTTTTTTATAACTAATATTTTCGGACAGATTGCATTTGGTATATTACCATTCAAAGAAGAGAATATTTTTAATTGGACTTATTTTAAAATTAGAGCTTAGACTCTTAAATTATTATGATATAAAAGCATTAAAGATGGGATTTGAATATTTATAAAGACCATCAAGATATAGCTTGAATGTGTCGCATGTTTTGTTTATCTGGAGATTTCTCTAAAGAATATAAAAAAATACTGGACTCCTTTATTGAGGTCACACGAAACGATCCTCTCTCCGTAAACAGTGATGGTAGTTTAACATCACATGATCATGGATACGGATACGTAAGATACGATAGTTCTTCACTGGAATTTTTTAGATCACGAACTCCGGTGTTTGAATCTAATATTCAAGACTTCAGGTCAGGTCAGTTTATTATGCACGCCAGAAAAGCTGCCCCTGATGAACCAGTTGGAACTCTAGAGAGTCATCCACACTATGAAGTTGATGAAGATTATGAAGTATTTCTAGCGCACAATGGATGGTTTGATAAGAAAAAAATTGCGGTAGAGCTTGGTATTGAAAACTTTACGAGATATGTTGATAGTCAATTATTTCTCAAATATATCCTTTCATTCAATGGAGAATTTAGAACTCGTTTGGAGAAAGCAATATCCCTTGCAAAAGAGAAGGATTTGATAAGGGCAACCGCCAATTTGATGATTCTTTCAATAGATCGCAATACGCGAAAGTCCAACTTGTATTACTATACAGATGTAAAAGAAGGTAGTGAGTATAGCGATTATGTAAAGTTGTATCACGGAAATACAGACCTGTGGAATGGGGTTTTTTCTTCCAGTATTATAAAGTCCATTTCCTTCCCTAAAAATGTTACTATGAAAGAGGTGAGGAGGGGTGTTTTAAATGAGCTCTAATTTTTCTGTCTGTTGTGAACTAATCTAAGAACGATGATAATATTTTAATATGTTTTGTTTTTTCAACAAGGAGGCTAAATATTAACTTTAGAAGTTCTATTTTCTTTAAAACTTGAATTAAAATAATCCATAGACATGAAATAGTAATTATTTTTTAAACCGGTTGACTAAAACTAATACGTAGTTTCAATTACTGGAGAGTATAGTTAGCATGGTGATAAATTTTGGAACTGAGTTTGGAATTTAGATCGTTGAATGAGATCGAAGGTCTAGTAAAAAGTAATGCAATTTCCCCATGCACGGTTTTAGAAAGACTCATGGAGAGAATTCACAAACTGGATACAAAACTCAAAAGTTACACAAGATTGAATTTAAATTCCCTTGAAGAATGCGCAGAAAGAGCGAAGTCGTCGGAAAATGTAATACCAGTTTCAGTCAAAGATTTATTTGATACAAAAAATATTGAAACAAATTATGGATCAACGATTTATAGAGATCATTTTCCTTCCAAAGATTCCTCGGTTGTAGCAAATATCAAGAGAAGAAATGGTATAGTTATAGGTAAAACTGTGACTCACGAGTTTGCCCTTGGAATAATTTCTTCACCAACTAAAAACCCATGGGATTTGAGAAGAATTCCTGGAGGTTCTAGTGGAGGGTCTGCTGCGGCTGTAGCAGCCGGATTGTCGGTATTTGCTACTGGAACTGATACTGGTGGATCTATTAGAATTCCAGCAGCGATGTGTGGTGTTACTGGATTTAAACCTACTTACAACCTCATACCCAGAGGGGGAATTTACCCAGAATCCTGGTCTCTGGACCATGCAGGGCCTATAACCAGATATGCCAGTGATTTGACCCTTGAACTGGAATTAATGACCGGAAAAAACTTTATTATTAAAGGAAGGGAAAGTAAAAAATTTAAAGTGGGTGTTGCCTGGGAAATGTTTGAATACTGTGAATCCAGTGTGAAAAAAGTCTCATTAGCTGCACTTGAGAAAATTAAAAAAGAGCTGAATATTGAATATATTCATGTTAAAGAAGAATGCCTGAGATTTAAGGAAATGAAGCACTTTCATGAGATTATTGATACAAGTGAAATTGCCTTAATTCACAGGGAGAACTATGAAAAATATCCAGATAGTTATTTAGATAGCTCTATTGAGCAGATAGAAGAAGGTTTGCGGGTTAAAGCTGTGGATTATGTTAATGCTAAAAGATCCAGAGAGAAATACAGGGAACTATTAGACTCACAGTTTAAGACTCTCGATATAATTATAATTCCCACATTACAGGACGTGGCCCCTCTTACAGTTCACCAAAAGAAAAGAGAGGAAGTCGATGATATGTCTGAAATTGATTTTCTTTCGCCTTTAAATTATTCAGGAAATCCTGCATTAACTATTCCAGTTGGGTTTTCACATGAACTTCCTGTTGGAATGCAGATAATCGGAAAGAATAATTCAGATTTAAGATGTATTGAGTTTGCTTCTCTTGTGCAGGATCTCACTGATTGGCATAAATCAATTCCACAGGGCTTTTCCTGAACTATCTTTGTCTGGCACGGTAATCTTAGAAACCACAAATGGCAATTGCATTGCAGGATTGGCTGTTACCTAATATCTGTGGTATTATATTTCTATGACCTTATGAGTGATGCAATTAACTACTACCTATATATTTCTATTTAAAATTGGTATAAAATTGAGCTTTTACTGATTTATAGCTATATCCCACTTATAAGAATATATTTATCATCTCAAGTACATTACAGTACTTTGTGGAAATTGAAACCGTAATGGATCCTGATAAATTAAAAGGCATGATTCCGATAATTAAGTCAGCATGGGGAATGAGCACCATGGATCAACTTGTGAAAGATATGATTGCTGCAATGAGGTTTCATGGAGGTTTGGCCCTAATTGCCATGGAAGATGGAAAAGCGGTAGGAATGCATTTTAGTTTTACTGGAAGAAGAAACGGTAAGATATACCTTTACTCACATATGACTGGAGTTCTAAGTGATAAAAAGTATTCAGGTATTGGATTCAAGTTGAAAATGAGACAAAAAGAGTGGGCTATTGAGAATGGTTTTGATCTTATAGCATGGACATATGATCCACTCATGGATTTAAATGCCAATTTTAATATTCACAAAATTGGAGCCATTTCAAGGACATATCTAAGAAATTTTTATGGAGATATGGAAGATTCGATCAATTACGGGATTCCAAGTGATAGGTTCGTAGCTGAATGGTGGATACTTGACGACAAAATAGAGCAAAAAAAACCATTGATTAGCGTCAATACAGTTGATGAAAAGCAGGAACTGAATGCTAAAGAATTGCCAGATGTGATTTCATTTAAAATCCCAGTGGATTTCTTATCTATAAAAAGAAATGATAAAGATACAGCACTTAATATTAGATTATCAACCAGGGCTATGATAGAAGATTTGTTTTCTGACGGATTTATAGTGACTGATTTTAAAAGAGATTCCTCATCGTATATCATGGTTAGGCGTAATAAGGAAGATTTAGAATACCATAAAAATTTTTTTACCTGACTTCGCTACACCAACTATTAATTGGTTTTGAGATTAAATTTTGTTATCACATGGTCATTATCAGACCTAAAAGGGCTGAACGTTCTGGAAGAGTATCAACGAGCAGATATTCATTTTCTGAATGTGCACCATCACCGACAGCTCCAAGACCATCGATTACTGGACAGTATTTAGAGCAGATATTTCCATCGCTTGCTCCAGAAACTGAAACTTCATTAATATTTAATCCAATATTGCTGGCAAGTAGCTTTACTTTTTGAAAAAGATCTTTTGTTAAATCTGTTCTGGTCATGGGTTCTCTCATTCTGTAGGTAACTGATGTTGTAGAACCTGCCAGCCCTGTTTTTAATGATTTTAGAAATAATAACACATTTTCTGCAGATTCTTCAGAGCTGTATCTAACATCTATTCCGATCTCACAGATATCAGGTATCACATTGGTTCTTGTGCCACCATGGATCGTACCTATGTTAATTAACGTACCATCATTAATACCCGCGGAAAAGTTTTTAATCTGCTCAATTATGGAACTCATTGCATTTATTGCATTGATACCTTTCTTTGGGTCCAGTCCTGCATGCGCGGCCTTTCCTGTTGTTTTCAGCATTATTGTTCCAACACCTTTTCTTTCGGTTTTGAGATTTCCATTAAGAGATGCTTCCATGACCAGCGCAAATTTAGATCTCTTTGCCTCTTCCTCAATTATTGATCTGGAGAAAGCTGAGCCTACTTCCTCATCTGACGTAATTAGTAAAACAACTTTGTTTTTTATTGTTTTATTTCTAACAAGATATTCCATGGCAAAGATAGTCTGAACCAGGCCGCCTTTCATATCAAAGACACCTGGTCCATATGCTTTTCCACTTTCAATCCTGAATGGATTTTTCTTTGTGGTTCCCACATCAAATACGGTGTCATAATGAGTTAACAACAAAATCTGTTCCTGTGCGTCAGGGTTGAATATACATCTTATAATGTTTCCAGAAGATTCTGACCTAATTAATTCACACTTTAACCCCGTTATATGTTCTATTATATCCAGAAGGTGATTTGCAAATTTATCCAGAAGTGGTTTATTTACTGAAGGAGTTTCCATATTAACAAAATCTTCCAGCATTTGTATCATATCCATCTTTCTGCTTTTCATATAATCCATTATGTCTATGATAACACCCCTTCTTCAACTTTAAATTGTGTTAGGGCTGATTCATTGATTTTGACACCTATTCCGAAAGAATTGAATGGTTTTATAATTCCATCATTCATTTCAAACAGCCTATCCACTATATCCTGACTAAAATATCTTTCGTTTGGAGATGTGTCCCCTGGGTAGTCTATGAGTTCGCTGGAAGCCGTTGCTATGTTGAATGATCTTCCTATGCCAGTTTCAAGCATACCACCAATCCATGCATGTCCCTTATTTTTACTGGCTATTTTTGCTATAAGATTTGAATTATAGAGCCCCCCTACCCTTCCTGGCTTAATGTTCACAACTCTACATGCACCTATTTCAAAAGCATTTTCAGCAATTTCAGGGGATGTAATCGATTCATCCAGACATATGGGAGTTGAAAGTATTTTAGCCAATTTCGAATGGTATATTATATCATCATGGTAAAGAGGTTGCTCAAGGTATATCAAATCAAATTTGTCAATTTTTTCAAGCGTCTTAAAATCCTTTACTGTATAATCACTGTTCGCGTCCGCACTGAGAGGTATATCAGGAAAGTGGTCCCTTATTGGGGCCAATATTGAAACTTCTTCTCCTTTCCTGATTTTTACCTTGATCCTTTTGTAACCCTTATCCAGCGATTGCTGAATTTTCTCAAGTGTTACATTTATTTTATCAATACCAAGTGATATTCCAGCGTTTGCATAACCTCTTGGTTTTTCATTTATAAATTCAAAAAGGGGTTTTTCTGCCACTTTAGAATGATAGTCATACAGCAACATCTCCATGGCTGCTTTTGCCATATTGTTCCCCCTGATAAAATTTGAAATCTCATTAAACTTCTCCGGAGATGGCAAATTTTGAATCAATTTCACAAGATAATTCTTAATAATATGAAATGCTGTTGTATTATCCTCTGGTCCATAGAAAGGATCTTCACTTGTGATTAGTTCTGAGAATGCTTTAATACCATCATGATTAAGTTCAAAAATGATCACATCCTTATCCAGAGTAGTTCCAAAACTTGTGGTAAATGGAGACTTCATTGGAATCTTCAACCTGTAATATTTAAGGTCCATACAAATTCGATTGATGTGATATAGATAAATATTTTGCAATGTTCTCTAGGAAATTGTAAGATTTCAACAATGTCGATTATATATTTATATTAATTTATTAACATTAACTTAAGAAATACTGGCCTTAGGGCCTAATTTTAAATTTGTAGCAAACTTAATTTAATCAGGAATAATGTGAAGAATCATGTACAGTGAGGTTAAAAGAGGTTCAGTAGAAAATAGACAATTGCTTATAGATTCTCTTGATTCAGTTTTTCGACCAGGAAATGTTCAGGGCTCATCAATGGCACTTGAATTCCCCCATCTTTTTTCTGATGATAATATAGAAAACACCTTCTATATCGATGATGGCAAAATTCCTGTTAGCCAGGCAAGTGTACTTTTATCCAAAACTTGTATCAACGGAGCCATACTTGATGTTGCTTCACTAGGTTCAGTATCCACAATGAAGGATCATAGACACAAAGGTTTATCCACAAAAATCATAAACAGAATGATTGAAGTTTACAGGAATTCTGAAATAGACCTTCTCCTGGTTTCAGGGGAGATTGAACTGTATACTAAGCTCGGTTGTGTGAAAACAGGATCGGATTATTCAGCGGTAATAGAAAAAATTGGAAAAAATGAAGATATAAAACAAAATGGAAAATATTTTGTCAAACTGTCCTCACCGGAGGAAAGAATTGCTAATGCAGTAGAATACCACAGGATTCATATTAAAGAAAAGTTCAGGTACATGAGAACTTCTAAAGAATTCAGTATCTTGTTAAACGCTCTATGGTTTAAGAGAAATGGATTTCGGATGGACCTGTTTGAAATCAGAAATGAGAATGAAACTATATTAGCTTACGTTGTAGCATTCAAGAAAATAGGAGATTCAAAGTTAAAGATAATGGAATATGCAGGTTCTCGAAAAGCCATAGCCAGTTGTCTTCTCGATATAATGGCTAAAATGGAATGTGGTGAAATTAGATTCAGAGTAAATGAGGAGGATTTTAATTTTATTGAGGAGCTCTCCAGATTAAATGTTAAGCTTGTTCAGGAAAACTCACAGGGAACTTTAAAGGTTCTGAATTCCAAGTCCATATTCAAAAAATTAAGACCACTCATAATAGAAAGAATAGGAGAATATTTTGAATTTAGGGAAATAGGCAATGAAAAGTGGTTATTTATATCTGGTTCATTAAAGAAGGAGATTAATGGATATGATGATTTAACTCACTTCATATTTGATAAGAAGGAGGGTTCTCTGGGTATTCCCCTGATGTTTACCGATGATTTGAATTATATATGATGCGCTGTCTTTGCCATTTTTTTATTTGTTATTAACGGGATTCAAGGATATAAATTAAAAATGGTAGAAATAATAACTTTCAATTAGAAATTCTCCCTGCTTTCTGCTGATCTTCTGCATGCTGATCATAGGGGTAGGTTACCTCCAATTCACTTGCATGGTTTATCCTTGCTATATCAGCCTTTGACAGTTCCCATCCGGTTCCACCGAGATTATCCTTCAGCTGTTCAAGGTTTCTCGCCCCTATTATAGGGGAAGTAACATCTGGGTTTCTCAGAAGCCAGTTAATGGATACCTGCGCCATGCTTTTATGATTCTTCTCGGCTACTTTTTCAAGTGTGCTAATTATGTTCTTTGCCCTTCTTGTTTCGAAATGCTTGTAAAATTCAGCGTTGTTCGAGTCTCCTATTCTTGTTCCCTTAGATGCACCTTCTATTCCACCTCTGTATTTTCCAGTCAGGAAGCCTCCCGCAAGTGGACTCCATGGCATAACTGCAATATTCTCTTCTCTGGCCATTGGTAATAACTCAAATTCAGTGGCCCTTACGAAAATATTGTAATGGGGCTGAAGACTTACAGGTTCATTCCATCCCTTCGATCTGCATAACTGGAGTGCTTTTTCAAATTGCCATGCCCTGAAATTACTTATTCCAATATATCTTACATAGCCATCTTCAACCATTCCATTGAGTGTTCGAAACGTTTCTTCCAGTGGAGTCAGAGCATCCCATGTGTGTAACTGTAAAAGATCTATATAATCAGTGTTTAGTCTCTCCAAACTTTCCTTTACTGAATGGATCAGATGTTTTCTCGATAATCCGACACCGTTTGCATGATCACTCATCCTGAATCTAGCTTTGGTTGCAATGACCAGGGATTCCCTATCCTGTCTTTTTAGCCATTCACCTATAATTGTTTCAGATTTACCGTGCGAATATACATTTGCAGTATCAATAAAGTTGCCTCCATTTTCTGTGAAATGGTCTAATATCTCATGGCTTTGATCTTCGTTTGCCTGCCATCCAAATGTCATCGTTCCAAGGCAAAGATCGCTAACCAGCATACCTGTATTTCCAAATTTTTTCATTTCCATAATGGAACATATAAGCCCTTAAACTTAAAAATGTTTACCCGCGTTTTAAAATCCTTTATTAAGGCTATTCGGGACTCCAACCATTGGTCAAACAACAAGAACCAATAATACGCCCTATGATCTTTACCTGACCTGATTTATCAACACTGCGCAATTGCATACCAATATCCTCTCAACAACAGAAACATCATAATTTCTGTTGCAGACATAAGATATATTAGAAATGATGTATCTTCCAAAGAATGAAAAATGTCCAATCTATCTCTTATCTTAACATGTTTCTTCCGATTTCTCTTTTTCCATTGATATTATTCCCTTGTTTCCCGTTGAATATTAGATCGCCAGCAAAATTCACCTACCACTATTTATATCTTTAAGTGGAATTGCATATGTATTGCCCATGAAGTTTGTCCGCGAAGTAATAATATATATTTAATGAATCATAAGCAGTATGCATGAGAATGTATTCATGACCTAGAATAGAATCTATGCTTCAGGTTTTTCTGACAGAATTTTATGGCAGAAAATTTTAATCAGTTTAAGGGTGTTCTTTCCTTCAAATTAAATCAATACATATTAGGCAAGCGCATCACCTGATTTGATAGGGTAATTTCATGTTTAATCTCAGTCTATTGGTGGATATAACAGTAAATTGAGGTAAATAGTAAATATTTGTTAGCCTTCATCCTGCCATACGAAGCAGGAAATTGAGATGCCAACTGCCTGAGTTAGTCTAATTTTATGTTAAAAAATGATGATTTAAAGAATGAAAAGTGTTTATAACCCTTTTACATTTATAATACAGATGCTAGGAAATGAAGGTAACTTGAAAACACTGAGTTGCGAAAATATTCTTGGAAGGGAATTAAATGATGTGGAAAAAAAGTATGCACCTCAGAAGCTCTTTGTAAAGGGATCAATTCCTTTACCCATATATAAACCTAGGATATCAGTTGTTGGAACCAGGAAGCCCTCTGAAGTTGGAATAAATATTACCAAGAACTTGGTCAGATTGTTAGTTAAAAATGGAATTGCTATATTTAGTGGGTTGGCACGAGGAATAGATACTGTTGCGCACAAAACAGCAATAGAAGAAAATGGTGATACCATTGCGGTTCTGGGTACTCCAATTAATCGTTATTACCCACCTGAAAATAAAGAATTACAAGAACTCATGGAAAGAAGACAGCTGGTTATAAGCCAATTTGACATGGGTCACTATACTAACAAAAGGGACTTTTTAACGAGAAACAGGCTAATGGCACTTCTCTCTGATATTACTATAATAATGGAGGCAGGTGAAGTAAGTGGCTCAATTTCTCAGGGATGGGAGACACTAAGATTGGGTAGAAAGCTTTACATATGTTCTCCTACTTTTGAGAATGAAAGCCTTGAATGGCCAAGGGAAATGCAAAAATATGGTGCAAACGAACTTGATATAGGTAATTTTGAACTGATATTAGAAGAAACATCAAATTATGTTAAGGCAAGTATGGATGATCAGTAACAAAAATGAACTTCATTATATTTCCATACTCTCATATCTGCCAAAAAAATACCTTCAAAGTATAACAGATAAAGACACTCTTAAGGATGCAATAAAATCAATTGATATAATGAGAACCTTGAAACAAAACCTTCATGTGATATCTCAAGGAAAGAGCATTCCCATCACAGAATGGTTGACTCATTATATCACACATGCAAATCAAGATAATTTAGGTTTAGACTTTGATAATTTTTTTAGGCCAGACACCGTATTAATCCCTGTCCCCAGAAGCATTATTATTAAGAAGGATACTCTTTGGGTTCCTAAAGACATCGCTACTACTTTCAGCAAAAAAATGAACTTAAAAATGATCCCTCTTCTAACCAGATCAACTCCAGTTAATGTTTCTTCTAAAAGTTTATCTAATAATAGACCTAAACCACTCGATCACTTTAATTCCTTATCATTATCAAAAGGCATGGATAGTCAAATTAGCAACATAGTAACAAATAAATTGGGAATTATTCTTGTGGATGACGTGATAACGAGAGGTTCCACTTTAATGGGATGTTACTGGAAAATTTTGGAAATTTTTAAATCGTATCAGTATTACCCACAAATATCGGGCTTTTGTGCAATGAGAACTATTAGTAATAGTCTTGAGTTTAGGAAACCAATTGACCCCCACGAAGGAGATATTACATATAGAGATTCAAATGGTGATACCTTGAGAACGTGATTGACACACAGAGAAACCATCGTGGAAATGGTGTCATGATTTTGCCTTAAATTTCAAGAAAGTGAAAGAAGTCTAGATGAGAGATGAGTTTAGTCTATTCAGTTTCGATTAAATGGACATATAGAACTCATTCATGAAAAATAATTAAATCACAATGAGCATATACCCCATAATGAAATTAATCGAGAATTGGTTTTCGGAAAGGTATTCGGATAACCTTCAGCTGTCTTTCAGAGTAAGTGATCAGTTGTTATCGGTAAAAACTGATTTCCAGAGAATTGACGTTTTTGAAACCTACGATTTTGGAAAACTACTTTCCATAGACGGAACTGTACAGCTAACAGAAAAAGATGAATTCGTTTATCATGACATGATAACAAGGATGCCATTTTACTATGCAGATAAAATACCGGAAAAAGCACTGATAATTGGAGGTGGAGATGGAGGTGCTGCTGGGGAATTATTGAAACTTGGACTTAAATCCATAATAAATGTTGAGATCGATGGCCAGGTTG
>JAMDCG010000088.1 GCA_023489425.1 Thermoplasmatota archaeon | reverse complement strand
CATGAAGGGAAGAAAAAGAGATGAACTTTTTATAGCGACCAAGGTATTTCCACTGCATTATTCATATGATGGAGTTATCAAATCATGTGAGAGGAGCCTGAGAAAACTGCAGACAGATTATATAGATCTGTACCAGCTTCATATGCATTCAAGTGCCGATAAGGTTAAGGAGGCTTTGAGAGGACTGGAACATCTTAAGGATGAGGGGAAGATTAGGCACATAGGAATAAGCAATTTCAATCTTGAGCAAACAAAGGAGGCGGTCTCGTTCATGAAAAAATATGAGATCAAGTCAACACAGATGAACTTCAACGTTGCCCATAGAAATATAGAAAAAGATTTGGTTCCGTACTGCAGGGAAAACAGTATTGCCATACTTGCATATTATCCACTTGCTCATGGAATGCTCACGTCTGAATCATCACTGGGAAAGGAAGTATTAAGTGAAATTGAAAAGAATCATGGAAAGAAGACCATGCCTCAAATTGCCCTCAACTGGTTTTTCAGTAAATATGACTTTGTGTATCCCATTCCTAGGGCATCAAATCCCGATCATGTGAAGGAGAATGCAGGGTCTATGGGCTGGAAAATGACGCCGGAAGAAATTGAACTTGTGGAAAAGGCTGCCAGTGGTGTTCAGGGTCCGTCCTGGAGTGGAGACAATACCACATGATCCATAATTAAGACCTAGAGTACTCTTTCATTATCCTAAGAGGAAAGCAGAAATTCAATTACTTCTGAAGAGACAGTGTCATACAGAGGTGGGTTAAACACCAGTGCCGGAATTTCTTTTTCCCATTGAGTTTTGAGGCTTCTGATCCTCTCAACTGCTTCTTTTCCTTCATATGCTTTGTTATAAAATTTCATTTTCTCTTCTACTAAGTTAAGGTCGAGCGCTATGTTTCTTTTTATCAGAAAATATATATCATAAAGGTCCCTTGCTTTTTTTCTTGTCAAAAGTGCCCTTATCTTCTCAGAGAATACTTCCTTCAGGTCCATTGCAATGACCAAGTAAGGCATAAGATCTCTATATATGGGAATGATGTTGTAGTTTACAGATGGAAGGATTACCTTCTCACGCATGCTAATGTCTAATCGTATTGTCTGCAATGATATGGGGGATTTATATAAAGGTCCATGAATCTTTATTATGTACCCCATTGAATGATCTGCTTTATAACCTGAATAAGATGATGGATAGTAACGGTTAACTTCTGCCAAGGCGAGTTCTATCTTCTCGGATCTTAATTTGTCTTTAACTGTAAAATCTAGATCTTCTGAGAACCTGTTTAGGCCACAGCATTTCTGGAGAGATGTACCACCCTTGAAAATCAATTGGTTTCCTGTATTTGCATATATCCTTGATAAAATTATATGCTGAAGATAGTCTTTTTCTTTCTGGTAGGCGTTGAATGATAAGGGTACACTTAATAGTTCCTCTCTACTCAGCATACTTTACCCTCCACTTAGAATCTTTTAGGTTACCTGATTCTCCAAAATTAACGTACCTTTCTGATCTGTATTTAAGTAAAGCTTCACAATCATATCCAAATTTCTCCAATACGTGTCCTAACCTGTTTACAGTTGCACCTGAATGCATGAGCTTTCCATATTCTAGTAGTCTGTTAATATTCAATCCACTATTGTTTTGCAGAGCCTCTTCTGTTTCACCTATAAAGGTGTTCAGATAAAGTGAATCAACAATAGCCTTTTCAAGAGTGGCTACCATGCCAACATCTGTCCGTTCAAAGCCAAATATTCTTCCCCTACTCAACTTAATGAAAATGATTCTTGTCTGATCTATTAGAAGAGACCTGTGCTGGATAGGGGAAATGACCTGAATTTCTATAGGAATTTGTGTGGTGGAGCCCCTAATATAGAAGGCAGAAATAAGACTCACATATGAAGGTGAAATGATGCTTGAGGCAATGGTGGATACTGACGTACCCTCTACGTAATACATTCCTTTCATTATTCTCTTGATTTGTTTAATAGTAGAAAGCCTGTTAGATACATACCTTTCACTTTTGCCGAAGATTCTAGCTGCATCGTGTATGCTAAAAACTTCCAGTTGAAAATAGTTTATCTTTTCTAGGAAGTCCTCCCTTTTCATAATACTCTATACATTTGTATGTATTAAAACATACTATTATGAGTATTCATATATACAGATGTATTAACAACAACATTAGCATTTAAAAGTAGACTGGCATATGACCGGTTAGTTGGCCTAAAATTATATTACAAATTTTTGATTAATATTTCAATCGCACATGTTTTATGAAGTGAAGTCTTAAGGATTTATGGAAGACGTTGAAATTATTTCAAAGCAAACCGAGATACTTGGCGAAGGGCCAACATGGGACAGGAGAAATAACAAAGTTTACTGGGTAGATATTAAGGGTCATCTTTTTAGATCCTTTGAACTTTCCACCGGAAAGATAGAAACTGTGAAGACAGACGGTATGATATCTTCTCTTGTTCCCTCTCGATCAGGAAAGATGTATGCAACAATTGGCCACAGGTTTACATCCATCGATCCATCAACTGGTAAGGAAAAGGTACTTGTGGAGACTGAAACTTCTCTTGAAAATAACAGATTCAATGATGGAAAGGTGGATCCATATGGAAACTACTGGGCAGGAACTATGGATATGAATGAGAAGGAGCCTGTAGCCTCACTCTATGTCTACACAAAGTCAGGCGAATTGAGAAAGGTTCTCGGAGGACAAACCATTTCCAATGGCCTTGCATGGGATGTGAATAGAATGATGTTCTATCACATAGATACTCCAACCAGAAAGGTTAGATCATACACATACAATGAGAAATGTGAGCTCACGAATGAAAGGATAGCTGTAGATTTCACCACAGAAGTAGGATTTCCAGACGGGATGAACATAGATACAGAGGGAATGATATGGGTTGCCCACTGGGGAGGACACAGGATATCAA
>JAMDCG010000030.1 GCA_023489425.1 Thermoplasmatota archaeon | reverse complement strand
GATTGATTGAATTGGGTGATGAGAGAGTTGCACATCTCCTTGAGAAACTGGGAAATAACTTGAAGGAACCAGTTATGAAGTCCACTGCAAGACTGATAATACTGCTCTCACTGGCAATCAACGGAAGGATGAATCTCAAGGAACTAATGGCAGTTACATCCTGTGGAAAGGGGAGTCTGAGCAATCATCTTGATAAACTTCAGGAGAGTGGATTGGTGTCTGTGAAGACTGTTCTTAAGAGGAAAGGTCCCAGTATCTCAGTAACAATTACTGATAAGGGAAAAGAGGCATATTCCACCTATGCTGAATTGATGAAACTAATTTTCAAAGAGAAGTAGTTTTCACCCAGTGCAGGTTGATTATGGTAACAGCATTGAAAAACCCTATTTACCCTGCGATTATCCTTTCCTCTGTACAGGAAATAAGATGATCAAAGTCGAGATTATAAAAGTAAGAGGGAAAAGGAAATACATGGTTCTGAGATTAAAAAGTGATGGCACTTTTTCTCTCAGAGTATCCAGTCATGTAACAGGTTCCCAGATTGATACTTTTCTGGACAAAAACGCCAGTTGGATGAGAAAAACAAAGGAAAAATTTGACAAAGCAATAGAATTGAAGAAAAATGTCAGATTTGAGGATGGGGAGAAACATCTGCTATTTGGAAAAGAGTATGAGATTAAGCTGGTAAAAGATAAGAAATGCTTATCCTTCGATGGTTTTTTCAATCTTTCAGAGAACTGTAAGGACAATGCAAGAAAGGTTTTCAGGCATTTCTACCGTAATATATTACAAAGTTATCTTGATGAGAGATTGACTGTATTTTCCAGCAGAATGAACTGTACCTACTCCACATTTTCTGTAGGAAGTGCAACAAAAACATGGGGGAGCTGTCGTAACAAAACCGTATTAAGATTCACGCTTCTACTGGCAATGGCCCCTGTTGAAGTAATAGATTACGTGATCATCCATGAGCTTGTTCATACAAAAATTGCTGCCCATGGAAAGTTGTTCTGGAATGAGGTGGAAAAAATTATGCCTAACTGGAAAGAAAAGAGAAAATGGCTCATGGAAAACCGTGACCTACTTTTATCTTACGTGTAAAGCAATGCCTGATATTAAATAAGAAAATAGTTCACAAAGCTTTTATAAGTACTTTGCAGATGAACCACCATGGAGAAAGTTAAGTTTGGAAATACTGATTCCATGATTACACCTATGGGCGTTGGTACCTATTATGATTTCAAATGGATAGGTCTGGCAAAAACTCTGAGGATAAGGCCCGGAAAGGAAAGGAGAATTAGTGCAATAAAAGCTGCCTTAGATGCTGGTATTAATTTTATCGACACTGCGGAAATATATGAAACAGAACCCTTTGTGGCTGAAGCCATGAAGGGAAGAAAAAGAGATGAACTTTTTATAGCGACCAAGGTATTTCCACTGCATTATTCATATGATGGAGTTATCAAATCATGTGAGAGGAGCCTGAGAAAACTGCAGACAGATTATATAGATTTGTACCAGCTTCATATGCATTCAAGTGCCGATAAGGTTAAGGAGGCTTTGAGAGGACTGGAACATCTTAAGGATGAGGGAAAGATTAGGCACATAGGAATAAGCAATTTCAATCTTGAGCAAACAAAGGAGGCGGTCTCATTCATGAAAAAATATGAGATCAAGTCAACACAGATGAACTTCAACGTTGCCCACAGAAATATAGAAAAAGATTTGGTTCCGTACTGCAGGGAAAACAGTATTGCCATACTTGCATATTATCCACTTGCCCACGGAATGCTCACCTCTGAATCATCTATGGGAAAGGAAGTGTTGAGTGAAATTGAAAAGAATCATGGAAAGAAGACCATGCCTCAAATTGCCCTCAACTGGTTTTTCAGTAAATATGACTTTGTGTATCCCATTCCAAGGGCATCTAATCCCGATCATGTGAAGGAAAATGCAGGGTCTATGGGCTGGAAAATGACGCCGGAAGAAATTGAACTTGTGGAAAAGGCTGCCAGTGGTGTTCAGGGTCCGTCCTGGAGTGGAGACAATACCACATGATCCATAATTAAGACCTAAAGTACTCTTTTTATTATCCTAAGAGGAAAGCAGAAATCCAATTACTTCTGAAGAAATACTGTATACATTTGTATGTATTAAAACGTACTATTATGAGTATTCATATATACAGATGTATTAACAACAACATTAGCATTTGAAAATAGACTGGCATATGACCGGTCTAGTTGGCCTAAAATTATATTAAAAATTTTTTGATTTATATTTCAATCGCAGATGTTTTATGAAGTGAAGTCTTAAGGATTTATGGAAGACATTGAAATTATTTCAAAGCAAACTGAGATACTTGGCGAAGGGCCAACATGGGACAGGAGAAATAACAAAGTTTACTGGGTAGATATTAAGGGTCATCATTTTAGATCCTTTGAACTTTCAACTGGAAAGATAGAAACTGTGAAGACAGACGGTATGGTATCTTCTCTTGTTCCCTCTCGATCAGGAAAGATGTATGCAACAATTGGCCACAGGTTTACATCCATCGATCCTTCAACTGGTAAGGAAAAGGTACTTATGGAGACTGAAACTTCTCTTGAAAATAACAGGTTCAATGATGGAAAGGTGGATCCATATGGAAACTACTGGGCGGGAACTATGGATATGAATGAGAAGGAGCCTGTAGCCTCACTCTATGTCTACACAAAGTCGGGAGAATTGAGAAAGGTTCTTGGAGGACAAACCATTTCCAATGGACTTGCATGGGATGTGAATAGAATGCTGTTCTATCACATCGATACTCCAACCAGAAAGGTTAGATCATACACATACAATGATAAATGTGAGCTCACGAATGAAAGGATAGCTGTAGATTTCACCACAGAAGTAGGATTTCCAGACGGGATGAACATAGATACAGAGGGAATGATATGGGTTGCCCACTGGGGAGGACACAGGATATCAA
>JAMDCG010000047.1 GCA_023489425.1 Thermoplasmatota archaeon | reverse complement strand
ATATTTCCTTTTTTTAGAATTTATCTTAAATTGAAATCAATATACAACCCTTTCTTCCATGCGATGGAGTCGCCACAATAAGTCAATAATTTATAATTTTCTTTTTTAATAGTATCAGATCAAATTTTCCACTGACTCTTCGTTGTGATCATTTCAGGATCTATTTTACCTCTTTCTGGTTAACAAAATATATCCATGACAACTTCTTTAAGTAGGAGTATCTTCCAAGATCTTTTATGTATTATTTCTTTGATAGAATTGTTATGTTGAACAATTATGTTATTGAAGGTTAGATTATTTAAATATCACAAAACTGAGTATATGTGGCTTTCTAAGAACTGGGTGTTGAACAATTTTGCGAAACACTCTTTATGCTAGAAGATATACTATTTCGTTCAATATGAAAGTTAGGAGTAAATTTGATTCCACTGAAATTGGTGAAGTAGAAGATATAAAACTTTCAGAACTTAAGACTGAACATTCCAGTGATTCACGAATGACCCCCTCAAGACTTATAGAAACGATGATTTCTGTTCTTGAAAAGTTTTCCGCATCCGATGAAAGGATATCCATTTTATCTATGGAGACTGGAAGGACTAAACTTTCATGCAAGGAAGAATTACTCAGAACAGTGCAATTAATGAAGTATAATTATGCTCCAAGGTTGATTGAAGTTCTGGGAAGTGAACGCGTGAGAACTGATCAATTCAGGAAGATTACCGCTGTAGTTCCTGATATTTCCATTCCGGTATACACAATGTTCGTTGGAATTGTTGAATCAATTATCAATGGGACAAAACCTATGATTCTCCATAATTCTCAGTGTCCCATAAGCACTATGACGCTCAGTAATGATATATATGAATATCTCAGAGAAACCAGCGAATATATTCTGGATGTTGCTGAAGAAAACTCAATTAGAGCCTTTGATAAGTGGGGTGAAGGAGAGCGAATACTTTTCTATGGTAACACTAAAGATTTTATTGACGTCCAGAAGGCTGTAACTAAGAATAACGTAATTTGGAAGCAGTTTGAGAATGGTGTTAGTATTGTACCGGATAGTAGCCATATGGAAATGGCAACAAACTCAGTTCCTGGAATTTCATATCTTTCTGTATCAAACAGATTTCTCAGGAGTCAGTTATTTCTAGTTTCTGATAAGGAGTACATATTTTTTAAAAACAGGATAATTGAGTTCCTTAAGAGGGATGTAAAAAAGGGATACGGACCGGAGGGTGATATAAACTACTTCAATACACAGGAAGACGCAGAGATGGCAAGGCAATCTGTAAGGAAACTTTTGGAAAATGACTTTGATTATGTTGACGGCCTTCATGAAAGTGTTCATTTACTTGAGAATAGATATGGAGAAAAGATTGTTCCAATGGAACAGATACCTGGCCCGGTTATTGTTCTATATCATTTTAAGAACTTGAAGGATGCAATTGAAAAGGCAATGTCAGTGAAAAACTGCAATTTCATAAATATTTTTACCGATTCCTTCAATGCAGTGGACTTTGCAAAAAGTAGAACTGGTATTGAAATTTTGAGAAATGTGGAGAGCAGTAGAGCACTACTCGTATAGTCCTACTCTTTCTTCATCCTCTTTATTATTTCATCGCCAAATTCTGAGCATTTGAGTGCTCTTATATTTAGTATTCTGGCAAGATCCTGTGTTACCTTCTGATCTTTGTAACATGCAGTTACCGCGTTATCCAGTATGTCCGCAGCTTCTGTCCAGCCGATGTGCCTTAATAGCATGGTTGCAGAAAGGATAAGTGACGTTGGGTTAGCCACATCCATCCCGGCATATTTTGGGGCCGTTCCATGAACTGCCTCAAAAATTGCATATACATCACCTATATTAGCTCCTGGTGCAATGCCAATTCCTCCAACCTGAGCGGCCAGTGCATCGGATATGTAGTCCCCGTTTAGATTTGGGGCTGCAATCACATCATACTCAGCCGTTCTGGTAAGTGCCTGCTGGAACATGTTATCAGCAATTCTATCCTTTATTACGATCCTGTCACCCATTGCGTCTGGATTCTGAAGATATTCATCTTCTGTAACAGTTTGCTGACCAAATTCATTTTTGGCTATTTCGTATCCCCAGTCCTTAAAGGCTCCTTCTGTGTACTTCATTATGTTTCCCTTATGCATCAGGGTAACGCTTCTCCTCCTGTTCGCTATGGCAAATTCGATTGCCTTTCTTACAAGCCTTTGGCTCTTAAACTTGCTTATTGGCTTGATTCCTATGCCAGTATCATCAGTCAGGCTTATACCAAACTGCTGTGATAAAAATTCTCTTACTTTCTTCGCCCCTTCGGAGTCATATTTCCACTCAATTCCCGAATAGAGGTCTTCTGTATTCTCCCTGAATACCACCATATTCATATTTTCTGGATGCACAACTGGCGATGGAACTCCTGGAAAATATTTTACAGGCCTTACATTAGCATACAGATCAAACTGCTGGCGAAGTGTAACATTCAGACTCCTGAACCCCTGACCTATGGGAGTTGTCAGTGGTCCCTTTATGGACACGACACACTTTTCTATCTGTTTCAGTGAATCCTTGGGTAAATGTTCTCCAGTTTTTTCAAAGGCTTCTTCTCCAGCCATTATTTTTTCCCATTCTATTGACCTTTCACCTGAATAGGCTACTTCTATGGAAGCATTTACAGTGTTTATCATGGCTTTGGTAATATCCGGACCGATCCCATCTCCTTCAATGTAACCAATAGTTGCCTTATTGGGTACCTTTAATTTATTATCACTATCTATTGTTATATATGCCATGATTCTATATGCTCACTTTAGATAAATGCTTTTTTTAAGGGTTTTTTCATTTAAAAAGAAATGGTGGGATTTATGTGTGCCCTTATATTAATATTCAATATTAAGATATTAATACCAGCCATATTTCTTCCATATACTGACAATATTTCTGCATTCCATTTCTGCCTCCTTTCTTCTTCCTGTTTTTGCAAGGTAGTGAGCCAGA
>JAMDCG010000003.1 GCA_023489425.1 Thermoplasmatota archaeon | reverse complement strand
CCGGTAATAGAAATATCATTCCCTGAATCCTATTATAACAAAACAATGTATGTTTCTCTGAATGGGCCTTTTCCATAATTTAGCACCTTGAAAATAATATTACCTGTTTTTCAGTTTTTCATATCATATTTAAGCTTTTCATGCTAAAATTATATCTAAAAAAATTTTAAATACTATAATTAGAATATATAGTAATTATGAACAAATATAATAAATTACTAACTATTATTCTGTTTGTCGTAGTGAGTATTATGGTACTGTCAATGCTAAATGTTGCTAATGGACAGGGTACCGGTGGCAAGAATGGAAATTACAATCCATTCTCCGATGGAACATCCACAATCACACTGGGTAAAAGTACTGTGTTAGTAACTCCAGGTACATCGGCCTCAGATTCATATACAGTTAATCTTGCATCTGGAAGTACATGGGGTACGAGTCTCTCATCCAATTCCCTGTCTGGATTCACCATAAGCTTCAGCAATAGCGGTGGTGACCCTCCTTACACAGGAACAATGACTGTTTCAGTGGCATCATCCGTGAGTGATGGCACATATCATGTATATGTAAATGCCACGGGTGATGATCCTTCCAGCTCCCCCGCTGTGCTTTCAGTATCTGTTACCGGACATGCTTCCAGCACAACGCCACCTCCGGTTACTCCTTCAAAGTCATTCACAGCTCTTTACGGAACAGACATAGCAGGCACCTCGGTGATAATCCTGTTCCTTCTGGCAGCACTTGTACCAATGGCTCTGAGAAGGAAAAACCTCAAGGTTCTTGGATACGTTTCATTCCTTGTTTCCATGGGTTCAGCCATATTCCTGATCTCGGATGATAGCCTGCTTAGAACTTCAGGATACCTTCACTGGATCCTTCTCATAATCTTCATTGCAGGCATGATCGTTTCAATGGTTGGCTTCCTGCTTACAAAGGATAAGCTGAAAGAAACGGCCAGGATGGGTCTTGCCTATGGGTCAATCTTTATGTCCATCGCAATGATACTTGACGCAGCCCTGGGACTTCCTCTCTCTTCCATAGCCAATGTGGGAGGACCTCTTGGTTTCAACTATCTCTTCGGTTTCGGCATAACATCACCCTCAACTGTAGCTGTGAGCCTGGCATTTTCAATCCTTCTGATATTCAATGGACTCCTCTTCTCCTCTTTTGTCAGGTCAAAAAATGCGAGATCAGTCAAAAGTTCTAGATGAAGCCGGCAACATTGTCGATCAGTTTCATGCGCTCTCCCATAAATTTTCATTTTATATGCATTCATTAATAATCAAAAAAATACATTAGCCAAATAAAGATTGGGATTCAATGAATTTCAAGATCACCGAAACAGAACTTGCGGGAGTATATCTTATTGAGAAGACAAAATTCAATGACGAAAGGGGGTATTTCATGGAATTCTTCAGGGAGGATTCATTCAACGGCAAATTCAAGGATTTAAAATTCGTTCAGGACAATCTCTCATTTTCAAGGAAAGGTGTAATAAGAGGTCTTCACTTTCAAAAAAACCCATTTGCCCAGGGAAAGCTTGTCTCTGTTCTCCATGGCAGGATAATGGACGTTGCAGTGAATCTTAAGAAGAACTCAAAGGACTTCGGGAAATATATCATTAAGGAATTGTCAGAGGAAAACTGCAGTTCACTTTATATCCCAGATTACTTTGCTCACGGATTTGTGGCAATGGAAGATTCATATGTGCTTTACAAGACCACGGAGTATTATAACAGGGAATCAGAAAGGGGGATAAGGTTCAATGATCCTGATATAAATATAAAATGGAATGTAGTGGATCCGGTGGTATCAGAAAAGGACCTGAAATTACCTGCTCTTAAGGAGCTCATAGAGAGGGGTGATTACTTCTGAGAATACTGGTTACGGGAGGAATGGGTTTCATCGGGTCGAATTACATACTGAACAGGATGCAGAAGCATGATGACTTTATCTATAACATAGATTCTTTAACTTATGCTTCAAATCCATGGTATCTGGAGAGAATAAAGGGATCGGGTAACTATAGATTCATTAATGATGACATAAACAACATATCCATACACGGGGAGGAACTTTCCGATCTCGATGCAATTGTTAACTTTGCTGCCGAATCTCACGTTGATAATTCAATAAAAGATTCCTCATCTTTCATTCGGTCCAATATTATGGGAACACACGCATTACTCGAATTTGCAAGAAGGAATGACCTGAGATTTCACCAGATATCAACAGATGAGGTGTATGGTGCATTACCACTGGATTCAAGGGAAAAATTCAATGTTGATTCCCCATACAATCCCAAGAATCCGTATTCTGCAACAAAAGCATCGGCCGACATGCTTGTAAGGAGCTACTGTAATACTTATGGACTGAAAGCGACAATAAGCAACTGCAGCAACAATTTTGGTCCCCATCAGCACAGGGAGAAACTTATTCCCAAGACCATACTTAATCTCATGAACAACGAAAGGGTTCCAATATACGGTGATGGGAAACAGATCAGGGACTGGATATATGTAACAGATCACTGCAACGGAATTGATCTTATACTGGAGAAGGGCATGATGGGAAAAACATATCTTATCGGCTCAGATGGTGAACATTCAAACATTGAAGTGGTCAGGGAAATTATTAAGCTCATGAAAAAGGGAAGTGACATGATCAGGCATGTTGAGGACAGGCCAGGCCATGATAAAAGGTATGCAATAGACGCGAGCAGCATAAGGAAACTTGGATGGAAATCTGAATTCAATTTCGATGATGCCCTGAGGCAAACTGTCGAACACTACGTGAAGAACTATGAGAATTATATCCTTTAGTCCTTCTATCTCATGCTAAAAATTTGAATGTTTCTGTACATCCTAAAAGCCAGATTTGAATAAAACTTAATTATTTATGGAGGAATTCAGGGAAGAATGGAATTAGGTGCCGAGAAGGAGTATGTTGGAATAAGCGCGATTTACCAGTTTCTCGGCAATGGAGTCCAGGTAGTTTCCGGATCACTGTTCTATATATT
>JAMDCG010000075.1:14529-15969 GCA_023489425.1 Thermoplasmatota archaeon | reverse complement strand
TCAACATAAGGTGCAAGAATTGAGTTTGAAATATGCCCTTTCATGTATGATTCGAAATCCCTCATATCAAGGATCATGATCTCTTCTTTTCTCACTCTTTCTGCTATTTCTTTTATATCTTCCATCAGTACAGATAATGAATCCCTTCAACTTAACGCTTTCTCAGTAAAATTTTTATATTTTTTCATTTAATTCAGGTTCTCTGATCCCTGAATTTTTTATATCTATCCAAGACAGATGGGTTGATGGAAGGTTTCACTTCAAGCATAGCTTCATTCATGGATTTATCCGTTATTAACTCTTCATTGTTACCTTCCACTGCCCTCAAGAAAGCTTTCTGAGTTGTGAATTTACACAGATATTCAAGATCTGCAGCACTGTAACCTTCCGTCTTTATAGCCAGTTCATCAACATCTACCTTCCCAAGCCTTTTAATTTTAGAGAGATAGTGTTGAAGTATCAGTTTTCTTGCTTCCAGATCGGGGGGAGGAATGTATATCATCCGGTCAAATCTTCCCGGTCTTGTTACTGCAGGATCCAGTTGCCATGGAACGTTCGTTGCTCCAAGGATCACCACTGGCCTATCTGACGAATCAGATGAAAACCCTCCAATCTCATTAAGGAACTGTGAAACACCTCTTCTTGCCGCGTCGCTATTAACCTGATCCCTGGATGGAAAGAGGCTATCAAGTTCATCAAAGAAAAGGATGCAGGGCGATAATTCCCTCGCTGCCCTGAAAAGGTTGGTTATATTCTTCTCAAAATTACCAAACCACTGGCTGAACAGGCTCGACGGGTTAACATAAATGAAATTCATCTTTGCCTCACGGGCAAGTGCTCTTATGAGGAACGTCTTCCCATTTCCCGGAGGACCATAGAGAAGTATACCTCCTCCAAATTTGATGTTGAATTCCTTTGCCAGGTCTGGAAATTTAAGGGGATATATAATCTGAGTGTACATCTCTTCCTTTACTTTCGTCATGCCAGCAACTTCGTCCATAGTTGGACCGTTTCCGTTTTCAAGTGTTAGTCCAAGTTCTTCAAGTATCTTCTGTCCTTCATTATTCCCGCCTATATCAGAAGAATCTCCTGTTTTCAATCTTGAAATAGCAGCTTGAATTGATTTAATCTGTCTCTGAACCTTTTCTCTTTTGATCTGGTTATCTGTTTTGAGTTCATCCTTAAGTATATCCATTGCCTTGCTGTAAAGAGATACGGCTTCCTTCCTGTTACCATCGTATTCTGCCTTGAGACCTTTTTCCAATAATTCCCTTAATTCTGCGTGATCCATATTCTAATCCGCCTTCATATACTCTTTATCTCCCTGATGGCTCCAAGGTTATCCAGGTAAAGTGAGAACATTGAGTGGCCTGAATAGATCTTTATCCACTGTTTCCTGAAGTCCCTGGATTTAACCACTTCTTCTGCTTCTATTTCCTC
>JAMDCG010000075.1:0-13880 GCA_023489425.1 Thermoplasmatota archaeon | reverse complement strand
ATAACTGCTTTCCTGTTCATTGAACTTTCTAACTGTATTATTTTATTCAAAATTTCATTTTCCATAGCTTTCCTTAATGTTAATAATATTTCACTTAAATAAATCTATTCTTTTCATGTTGTAGAAATTAATATAAAGGGGTAAGTGCTTTTATTACTGTATTAAAATGGAAAGTGAATGCATTACAATTTTCAGGAGGGCTCTTCAGGAGGCTGGACGGGATTACATGGACATTGTGACAATGGACACAAGCAGCAGAAAAAGAATGATGAGAGACCTCGATAATTATTACTCAACCATAGGAACAAGATGTGCTGATAAAATTGGAATGGAAATGGCCAAGAGTGCCCTGGCTAATATAAAGCTGGCCCAGCTCAAGATATCACTTTCCTTCAGGAAGGATTCTGAAAACAAGACGTACGATGACCAGGAGATAGAACAGTACGTAAGGAAATTCACCGATGATGAATATGAGGCTGTCGAAAAACTTGAACATTTTTCAAGAATAGATTCAATGAATAGCGAATCCATAAAGACACTACTGATAAACAGGGATGACCAGATATACAGGCTGATCAAGGAATGGTACAATGAGAATATGGAGAACTTCCTTTCCACCATTGATATATTGTCTGGCAAAAACGTAAGAGGGGAAATTTCACAGGCCATGGAGGAAAAATACCGCAACAGATTTCAAAAGATAACTGAAGGGGTGATTTCATTCATTCAGATCGATCCGGGACAGATAAAGAAACTGTTCAACAATTATGAAAGGGTGCTGAAAATTTCACTGGACCTGGAAAATAGAAGATCAAAGATAGAGAATGAATTGACAGAAATGATATCAGGCAATGAACTTGACCAGATTTACAATAAAGTACTGGAAGCAACAACACTCCTGAAGAACAGGGACCTGGCATCACTCAAGAGCTTCGACATTGAATCACCATTGAAGGAATTGAAGACCTTTGAGCTGAAAATGAAGGGAAAGATAAATGAGCTGGAAAATGAGATGGGGAGACTAAACTCAGATCCTGATATATCCGGTAACCCAGAGCTACGTGAGATAGAAATGAAGAGGATCCAGTCGCTGATCGGGGATTCGAATTATAAGATGGAGAATGAGATAGAATCACAGATTGGCACCCTGAATACCCTGAAGAAGTTGATCGCAGTCTCCAGTAAAAGTGGTACCGGAACATTTGATTCATCATTTGCCTGTTCTGAAGAAGAGGCAAGGATAAGGGAAGTTGCATTCTTCGAAACTGCAGAATCACTATTCACTGATGAAAAGTCCATAAGGCTTTCCAATCCAAGAATGGATTTTGAAGGAAGCGTGAAAGTTAAGGACATAATCAACAGCAATACGTTTTCTGAAATGAATGAGCTGAATGGAGACGGAACATACCCCGTAAAGAGCAGGGCAATAATGTATAGATACCAGAAGAGACGGTTTCTCAGGAATGATGTAAGGATAGGTGTGGCATTTATATACAATGTACACGAATCTGAAATTTACCGGAAGGAAGGAAATATGGGAATAGGGATAGACCAGCATCCATTCAATAACAGCGATCTTGCAAGAATACTGGGAGTCCTCATAGAAACCTCGAACATGGAAAATTCGTACATTATCGCCGTTATAGGTTCTCCAAATGGATTTGAGGATAGCGTAATAGACCAGGTGAAGAATTCATCAAATAACGGTGTAGACAGCAAGAATTTTTTGTTGTTACTCAAAGATATGAGGAATGGTAATGTTTATTTCAATGAAAATAACGGCCAGTCTGTTGAAATCAGTGATATACTTATGGCAAAGGATCAACCGCCAGGGAAGGATAAGATAGAGAAGATAAGAAGGGAAACACTGGATGAGCTGAAGATATCCGGCATTGCAAGGCTGAAATCCATAGTAAGGATGACAGACTGCAGTACCAAGGATGTAATTTATGTATGGAAATCAATGGAAAAAGAGGGTCTTGGCATTCAGTCAAAAGTTCAGGATGAAGAAGTATTCAAGAAAAAGTGATTTATTATACAGAATCTTCATTACAAATTATGGATTTCTTCAGAAGCTGGGATGAGATCAACGCATATAAAAATAAAGTTTACAGGTGAATTATCATAATACCGGGAATTCTATTAAATCAGTTCGGATATGGAGGAGCGATTGGATTAATTATCTTTCTTACAATTGTATGCTCCCTAATTCTACTTTCATGGTATCTATCAATCAGTCATTATGTCAAAGAAGCAAACCAGAAGATACTGGGCTCACAGGACATTTATTATAGAAACCTTTCCCGTGGTTCCATCGAAACTGGAATTTACGTGATACTATCAATGATACCATATATTGGTTTCATCTTCATGTTTCTCAGTTCCTCCTCAATCTCAAGATTAAGAAGGGTTACCAGTGCCGTGGACCATAGATTCTCCAAAGCCTCAAGGAGGTATGTAGCAGTATCGTTCCTTACGGGGCTAGGGATGTTCTTCAATACTCTGGTGGTTATAGCAGGAGTAAGAATCCCGAACTTCAATGGGTCAATCGCGGAAATCCTATATCTTGAAGCGTTATGGTACCCAATCTATTTTACGGTTTCAGTTGGTACGCTACTGTCCATATCCACACCAGGAATTAGGGGAGCCACAGGATTTGTAGGAGCACTCTCCATTCTTGCCTTTATGGGCATAATCTCATCTTCCGGATCAATAATTTTTAATTATAATATTATATATTTTATTGAATTCACAGAAATCTTAATAGCATTAATGTTTATGGTGAATTACCACACAACTAAGGTGCTTCATATGAAGAATGTAAAAAACAGCACTGGCATCGCTGGAACTAATGTGACAAACACGATGTCAATGGCAGGAGAACCAGTGATTAACGAAGGATACAAGCCTGAATTTAACAGGGATAAAGATCAGCCAGCGAATCAGAAGCAGCAGGTCAGCGTGGGTCAGAATCAGACGAATTACCAGCAGAGAAATGTTGTATCAACCGCCAATGCAAAATATGAACAGAAAGATGCAATTGCCATTATCGGACCTCCAGCGGCTGGTAAGACCACATTCCTCGCCTACTTCTTTCATTTCCTGCAGGACATAGAAACAGCAATAAACGTTGAAGCAGATGTTGTCAGTGGAATAGACCTAATGGAAGAATACATAAACAGGATCTTTTCAGAACACAAGTTCCCAGAACTTACAGCAAAGGACAGGGTTGGAGAGGTAGTTTTCCAGTTCACGAAGAAGAAAAGATTTGGTTCAAACAGGATATATCTCAGGATAAATGACATAGCAGGAGAAACATTCAACAGCCTTCAGGGTGGTCCTGATAATGTAAGGAGGATGCTGATGAATACGCGATTTGAATATCTCCTGAAGGCAAAGGGCTATCTCGTCATGATAGACTGTTCTTCATACCGTGAATGGGCAACACGGGACCTTCAATACAGGAGAATTATTGAAACGATTCTCAATGCAAGGGTAGATAAGAAAAGCCGTCCGAATATTGCATTCCTCTTTACAAAAACAGATACGCTTCCAGATGCAGTGTTCAATTATTCAGCCATTGAACTTTTAAAATTATTAAGAAACACTTATGCCTACATAACGAAAAATATAAAGAATCCTTCTGCTTTCAAGATATTCATAAAGACTGAAAGGGACCAGAATGGAGAAATCGTTCCCAAGCTTGATCTGGGAGTAGGTGGAATGTATGGCATAAACTTTGATCCACAGCTAAACTCAGGGTTCATTTTAATTGCAAACTGGATCAGTGAGGTAGGAGAGTTATGACCATGGTTAATATTGTTGCAGATCAGGTTCTGTATGGTTGGGCAGAAAAGAAAGGCAGGTCTGGATACCAGTTCATCACACAGAGTACATCACTAAGCGAAGATGACTTTAATCACATTGAAAAGTACAGTATACCAATGGGTCTCAACAATATTACATTCAAAGAGGGCAGGCGGCTGCTAACATTACCATCTGGAAAAATCGCTATGAATTATGTGAAAAATATAGGCAAGGACATTCATGGAAGGGATGGAGCACTGATGAGTCATTTTCTCGTCTTTGATTTCAAGAATTTTGTGGAGGCTAGAAAAAATCTAGAAGAGCTGGACAGACACCACCTTAAGGGCATTACCTCCGTAAAAGACATAGAGAAACTGAAACTGGCTAATGGAAACTTCATGCAACTTCCAGTTGTGAACATAGAAATAGATGTCAATGACCAGTCTTACGGAGAAGAATTAATATCAGACAAAAAGAAGGAATTTTCCAGGGATGTCCTGTATGGCCTCTTCCTCAATATTTTCCAGGAGCAGATAAAAATCGGTGTAATATCTACAGATCTTACTTCAATGTTCAGGCAGATAATGACTCTGGAAAGCCTATTCCCACCATGGTTGGTGCTTAGTTACTCTACATACGATGCCCCGCCATCACAGGATGAGGCAATTTTTGATCTGGTATGTACACTTCCAGCCATTGATAACAGTTCACATGTGATCATAAACTATACCGGAAAGACTGTTGAGATTCCAGGAGAAGATAGCCTTATTCGATCTGTGTCCAATGAATATTTCCGTCTGATTGAGACCGGTAAAGTGTATGAAATTGGGGATTCTAGCGATCTTCCGCAGAGTAGCCAGAGAACAACCCTGGCTAATATATTCATATCAAGAATAATAAAATCCATATGCAGCAATGCTGAGCCATCCATGGCAATAAATACTGCACTGAAAGTTTCTAAAATGGAATCATACGGGAAAAAGGAGGAATATTTCCAGATCGTGGGAGATATCATCAGAAAAAGTGGATTCAGGGACGATCTCATTGATGCCACAGTAAAGTACCTTGAAAATAATGTTGAGGAGGAAAAGGCAAAGGGTTCTGATGATGATCTCATTGGCAATATTATGCCTGTACTGATACAGTGTGATCCAAATACTGTAGGAGGAAGAAACCTGGTTCAGTTTCTCAAGAATCTCAGTTCATCAAATTATGGACAGATAAATGAGGTACTCATGTCAAACATGCTGAAGAAGGATTCAAATGTAAACATGGGAAGAACCTTATTCACAACAATACCAACACTTTTCAGGACATGGTCAAAATATTCCACAAGCAGGAAAATGTCATCTTCTGAGATTGATCAGAGCATTTCCATTCTGAAGAATTTCGATATAGCCAGGAAAGATCTGTTCACCCTCGTCGAGGAATCCATAATGGAAAACAGGTTTGAAGATCTGGACTTCCTAAGGGAAGTACTGGAAACTGTGGCAAAAAATAATGAGGTCTTTGACCAGAAGAAGATGTACAATCTCATAACGCAGGTAAAGAAAGGACTGGTAAAGAGAAAGATTCTCATTCCGCCAGAGCTGAACAGCCTGATTGTGGAAATGATTGGCGGTGAGGAAGAGCCGACAGAAAAGCGTCGGTTCAGATTGAGAGGATGAGTATGGCAAAGGAAGACACATTCAAGAGCAAGAACGAACTCGCGTCAAGAATATTTAAGGAATGCAGGAAAATAGAGAAAAGGAAGGATATAACACCGGTAGAAAGAAATAACATAAAGTATGTCAGGACACTCATCGAATCTACATTTACAAATCCAAGCGAGGAGGTGCTTCTCAGCAATCTGCTCATATCACTTAGGGGCATAATGGAAAGCAGGAAGATTGATGAAAAGAATGTAACCTATTTCAAGAATTCACTTTCAAGGCTGGAGGAGGAGGAAAAGGAAAGGAAAAGGGATAAGGATCTTGAGTCATTGATTCAGCTATTCAGGTCAGAAAAGATTGAAGATAGATCAAGAGGCTTTGCTGAAATGAGCCAGTATGTGAAGCAGTCATGGAGGGATGAATTTGAAATCTATGTTCCAGAGGCTGTGAAGAATATGTCATCCGATAATCCTGAACTTGCATTATCATCCGGTACATTTGTTCTGGAGTGCTGTTCCTATAAGCCAGATATTTTCAAGAAGTTTGAGTCGCAGATCCTCTCACTTCTTTCTTCTTCAGATGCTCAAATGAAAGCCATCATAATACTCATATGTTCACGGGTTGGTGCAACAAAGGCAATAGATGAGTTAATTAAGTATTCAGATAATGAAGACAGGATAAATCTCAGAAAACTGAAGATACCAGATTATATGATTAAATTCAAGCACAACGGTGATTACGCATACCTTAACGATATGGTACGTGATGCAATCTTTACCATAGTTGACTCCACAAACGATCCATCAAATTATGTAAAAATGTCTGTTTCTTACGCACTTTCTGGCTCCCTTCGGGAAGGAGAAGAGTTTTCCATTGTGTTCAAGATCAGACCAATAGTTGACATGGAGAGCCTTGTCATAAACCTTAATGGGCTACTTGGTCCATTTGATGTGATCGGGCAGACCAAAATATCAATGTCAAACCTGAAGATAAATGATTACAGGGAATTAGAATCAAGGCTAATCCCTGAAACAAGTGGGCACCTGAAGGGAACTGTTGAACTGGAAGCTTCAGATCTCTGGAGAGGAGAATTAACACTGGATGCCATATTTGAAAGGAAAATGGGCGGTGCAAGAAAGGAAGAAACCAGGGAAGCAAACCACATCGATGATTCAGTGGAAAGCACTGCGAAAGGACTAAAACCCGAACAGAGAAGGGAAAACAATATAGATATCCTGATCAAGGACATACAGACAATGGAGGTCAGAAAGGTTGTAAACGCTATTGATGAACTCAAGAATTATGTGAAGGGGGACGAAAACCTTGAAAACAGGTTATCAGCACTTTCGGTTAATTTTTCACTGAGGGGAACAGACAAGATAACCAGGTTAGAGATGGAGAATGTCGTTGAAATAGCTGAAAATATAAGACACAGGTCGTGAAGTGAATAGAGATCTCAACAATAGGGGAGAAAAAAATCTTAACATCAGGGCTGTGCATACAATATTTAGAATAATATCACCATTCTTTCTCATCCTGTATCTCCTTATCACTTATTTTTACCTGAATTCCCTTGGAATACATCTGAACTCAAACATTGAAAGGTCCATTGCGACACTTCTTGGAATAGATAGTCATGCTGGAATTCCATTGATAGCAAAGATAGTACTTGCTATCTTCATATATACATTTTTAATGCGAGGATTATTTTCGCACCTTAAAAAATACCCACTGGGTGTAAGAAATCAGATCGTGATAAGGAGATTATACAGGTTCATATTTTCCTCGCTTTCATATATTCTACTCCTGCTCCTCATACAGGTGCTTACATTGCTGGCAATTGGGAAGACATTTGCATCCATTTCCAACGGCACTGAGACTCTGTTTTATCTCATAATTTCAACATTTTCCCTATCCGGCCTATCCGGCATATTACTGATTGTCAGTATACAGGGCAAATTTCTATCCATTCTTCAGAGAATCAGAATCTCCTACTTCTCAGCATTTTTTTCAGCTATAATCCTGATTTTTATTTCCAGGGAGCTGTATTTAAGCAATCCATATCTTTCCCATGAAGAGATACTATACTACCTGTTGCCTCTTTCACTAATTATCATGCTAATTATAGGATACTTCCTGCGCTTCAAGGAGTCCGATAGCGATCCTGTTTTCCTGGTAAATTCAGGTGGTCCTGCAGTAGTTATGATACTGTTAGCCCTTATACTGACGGATACAGGCAACCTTGGTCTCACATCAATGAATTCACCCATTGCATTCTTTGAATATCTTTTCCTGTGGTTTCCTTCGTTTTCCTTAATCGTAGCCATTTCTTCTGCCACAGGTTACAGGATGAAGTGGTCAAAAGCAAAGAATGCACTCTACTCATTCTCATTTCTGTCTGGCTTCATTGCAGTCTTTATTTTTTTACTATTTGCCGGCACATTTTCCTCCGGTCCGGTCGTTGTATATTACTCCCTAACTTTTCTAATCCGGGATATAATCTCGCTGATCCTTATCTCAGATCTTCTAAAATCAAGTTTTCTTATCCTCCTTTTTCTTTCCACAACCTACCTGGTAACAAAGGGACTGCTATCTAAAATCAGGAACGAAATCCTGAATATGGTGAGCCTTTTACTCTCATTCGTGATCATATTCTTTTTCTTTACTGAGATCATTGAGAAAGTATCTTTCTTCGGAGGACTTTTCATCAGTGGAACACTGATATTCCAGAACAATGGGAATATAGATTGGTTGCCTTTGATTTTCTCCATAATCATGCTTCTATCTCTGTTTGTTGTAGCATACATCCTTGGTGGGGCTGCATCTCCTGGTACGAGGAAAGGTGGGATGTTGGCATCCATAATCGGGATGTATTTCATTTTAACAGTTTACACCCCACATTTCAATTCTTATCACTCATCAGGAATAGTTTATTCAGCCAGTTTTCTCACAGTAATGATGGTTGCATATGCGGCTTCTGTTATTGCCACCCCTGCAAGATTTTCCCTCCTGGATGAAACATCCCGATCAAGATATAAGCAATATGAGGAGTCAATGATCTCCAGAGGAACAAATCAATATGGTGCACTCTATGGAGTTAATAGCGAGAGTTACAGCACCCTGAACATCGTAGGTCCAGAAAATTCAGGAAAGACTACATTCCTTGCATTCTTTTTAAATTACATAGATTCACTATCATCTGATACAAAGTTCACATGGGATATAACCAGTGGCATAGAACTCATGGAATCGCTTCTTAACAGCATTATCGTGAATGGCCAGTTCCCTGATAAAAATAAGAACGGTAAAAGTAACAATATATCTATCCTGCTGAAACCAAAGGAGGGCAGTGTGTTCAAGAATCTTACCATAGTGGATTGGTCAGGGGCAACTCTCGAAAGGGATTCAGAGAAATCAAAAGGTAATTTGAGCAATGGGAAGGCCTATGCAGTTTTCATAGATCAGTCCATGTATTCAGATTTAAAAAATTATGATCTAAAAATTGCGAAAATTCTCAGGGATATTCTTGATAACAGGAAGAAAGGTCTCCCCGATCCAAGATTCTGCTTTGTGCTTTTTAATTTTCCCGTTGGAACATTGGATCTTGAGGGCCAGACACCAAGGGAGGTAGTTATGCTCCTTACAGAAACCTGGAAGATAATTGAAACACGTATCAATTCAAGTACGATCTACATAAGACCGACAATAAAAATAAAAACGGACAAAGAAGGGAAAACTTCCATAGAGTCACAGGAAATAGATGGAATCCTGAGGATCCCTTATGACCCGGATACTAATTACGCATTCAAGCTATTCTTTGGTTGGCTTCTCATGCTTTGAAGAATTACGTTTTTGTATTTTCTCCCATGATCTTGCTGATCAGGTCGTCAATCTCACTGTTTGATTTTTCCTGATTCTCAGGTGTATTCTGGCCTACGATGCTTCCTATCACCTCATCAACATTTTCTCCCCCCCTCGCAGCAAATTCATCAAGGCTCTGGTTTATGTTCCCGAACTGATCCTCAAGTCTTCTTTCAAGATCTTCAGTCTTCTGGTTTATGGCCTGAATGTTGTTCTCAATCTGTCTTGCCTGCTCCTCTGAGAGCATCCTCTTGTTGAGTTCTTTATTGGCATCAGACAGAATCTCGTTGTTTCTCCTTTCGTTATATACAAATTCAAATGTAATCTCCAAATTATCAAGATAAAGTGAAAAGCTCTTCAGGTATTCAATTGAACTTTTTATCCTGACTGCATTCTGTGCCGCATTCAGCATTCCTTTCTTATCTTTTATTGATGCTGCTTTTTTTATGTTGTTTATGGCCTGGGCCATCAGTTGCTGCTGTCTTTTCAGACCCCTGTCTATCTGAGACTTATAATTCCTGATCTTACTTCTCGTCTCAAATTGTTTGTCATCCTCACTTTTGCGTAATTTAATAGCCATTTTATCAGTATATTATAACATTTCCACTAATTAAACATTTCCTATAGCCTGATATAATAAACATTGTAATACTGCGTTGATCAAATTCTAAAATTATGGTCATAACGAACAAGGTTTTTATCGTGGAGTCCAATATTATCTATAATTAAGTTAAATATCGAAAATAGAATATCGTACCATGGAAAGGGAAAGCAAACTGATCCTGGTACTTTTGATCGGCGTTCTGATGGGGGCAATCGATTCTACAATTGTTCTTCTAGCCCTCACAACCATAAACGAATATTTCAAAACTCAACTTTCCCTATCGATATGGGTTATCCTGATTTACCTGCTTGTAATCGCAGTAGGTACAACTCAGCTGGGACGGCTTGGTGATATAGTAACAAGAAAGAAAATATTCACTGCCGGCATTGGTATTTTTACGATCGGTTCTGCGCTGAGTGGTGCATCAACCTCCATATATGAACTGATAGGATTCAGGGCAATTCAGGCATTGGGAGCGGCGATGATCCAGTCTAATAGTGGGGCAATAGTGGCAGATAATTTCCCGCCGCAGAAGAGGGGAAGAGTTTTCGGATATACGGCAATTGGCTTCAACTCCGGTGCAATGCTCGGAATAGTTCTGGGAGGGATCATAACAACTTTCATTGGATGGCAGTATATTTTCTACATAAACGTACCCATAGGGATATTTGCATTCGTGTATGCAATAAGGAATATTAATCCGGGGCAGAAAGTCCCCAATAAGCTTGATATCCCTGGAGCAACACTGCTTGCTGCCTCCCTTGCAATCCTTGCCTATGGAGGTGTCGATATCACTACCAGTGGCCTGACACTTTATAATGAAATGTTCCTGCTTGGAGGTACAATTGTGCTGGCCGCTTTCATTGCTGTAGAAAGACATGTGTCCAGGCCGCTCATACCATTCAGGATATTCAGAATACGCGTCCTTAGTTATTCTATTATTTCTGCATTTCTGCAGAGTCTTGGATTCCTGTCCGTGGTGTTCCTTTTGATCATGTACCTTCAGGGGATCAGGGACCTAACGCCATTTGTGAGCTCACTCTATCTTCTTCCAGGATATGTGGTTGGAAGCATCCTCGGACCATTGTTTGGAAGATTGGCCGATAAAATAGGAGCAAGGATCCCGGCAACTACAGGTCTTCTAATAATGGGCGTGGCCATTTTAATATATTCTGTACTTAAGGTGAATTCAACACTGGATATAATTATAGTCGGATCTTTCTTCACAGGAATAGGTTCTGCGCTGTTTTTCCCGGCAAACAACAGTGCAGTTATGGCAAACTCACCGAAAGATCTATATGGTCTATCCTCAGGATTCCTGCGAACAATGTCAAACATCGGTATGCTTGGCAGCTTTATAGTATCCATATCCATAGCAAGTCTCAGCGTATCAAGATATGTTGCTTATGAAGTATTTGCAGGCACAAGCGAACTGGATGGAGGGCTAAGCCCATCTGTATCAGCTGCACTATTAAGTGGGATAAGATCAGCCTTCTTTGTATGTCTTGCAATCCTGCTTGTGGGTGCACTGTTTTCCTTCGCAAGGGGAAAGGAAGACAGGGCAGAAAAGAGATAAAAGTCTCCAAACTATTTTTAATGAAAAACGTATTGACGGGAAATGCACAGGCAATCCGGATTACTTACACTCACAAAATCATTCAGATCATTCATATTCATTACCATGGCAGTTAGCTCACCCTATTATCTCGCCTCCTTTCACTATAACTCAATCGATATTGGTGTGGTATTATTTTTAAGCCTTCTGTCGACCAGTATATTTGTTATATTATACGGGCGCATCAACAGATCACTTAAATTGAGGTCTCTTCTATTATCGTCACTCCTGATTATTGGGTTCCTTCTCCTCATAATGTTTGACAATCCCATTTTTTACGTGATTGGTGTGATTGTAGGTGGTATCTCTCTAAGTGGAAGAGACCTTTCAGCCTATCAGCCAATAGAACAGTACACGATTAGCCATTTTGAAGTTGAACAGAAAATAAAGAACAAGACATTCTCCATTTACAATTTTGGTTCCTATGGTGCTGCCTCCATAGGTTCACTTGTTCTGTTCATATTCAGTTCAATAACCTTTCAGGAAATATTCCTAATGGACATGCTGCTGGCAGTAATGCAATTGTTTTTCTATCTTTTGATTGAATTTCCAGTATATGAGAAAAAGGTGGAGCGTAAAGAAATATCGGATGATATGAAAGGTCATATACGAACACTAACGGAATTATTCTCCATGGATTCAATCGGAGGTGGCCTGATAACAACTTCCATGCTCACGCTGTGGTTCAAGGCCGTATATAATATAGACCTTAGTTCTGCCGGTGCAATATTCCTGATCGTAAATATACTGACCGCCATTTCCATTCTGATTTCTTCAAGGATTCAGAACAGCATTGGGCTCATAAGAACAATGGTATTCACACACCTGATAAGCAATGGGTTTCTCCTGTTCATGCCCATTGTTCATAATCTTTTATGGAGCGAGGCATTTTTATACCTGCGGCAGACAACTAGCCAGATGGACGTACCAGCAAGGGATAGCTTCATAAACACGTTTATACCAAAGGAGAGCAGGATAGGAGCAAACTCACGATTTACCTCCGCCCGATCAGCCTCACAGATACCCGGTCCATTACTTGGAGGCCTGGCAGTTGATCTGTTTCCATCATCCCTAATGTTCGCAGCGGGAGGTATAAAGGCTGCCTATGATATTATACTGTACTGGAAATATTCATGGTTCAAGACTTGATTCCTGTGAAACCATTGGGAAAAATTTTATTACATAAGGGATTAAGCCAAAGGAATGAGTAATGATTTCAGTGGAAAAGTCTACGTTCTAAGGCATGGGCAGACAGACTGCAACAGATCAGGTTTATGGTACTGCCCGGAGGAAAGTCATATTAATGACGATGGGAGGAAGCAGGCTGAGGGACTAAAAGATGTGATTTTGAAAATTAACCCTGAGAAGGTCTATTGCAGCCCATTCCAGAGATGCATTGACACGGCAGAAGCAGTCACTGGAAGTGGTTCAAAACCGGGACTCATAATAGAAGATTGCCTGGGTGAGAGAAATTTTAAGGGGGTGGAGGGGCTAGATTCAGAAGGAATAATGAAGAAATTTGGTGTTTCGATGAATTTCTCTCCCGTAACACCAAACATAGACTTCATCCCAAACATAGAAAGCAGTTCTTCATTTCACAGGAGAATAGGTAATTGCATTGATCAGATACTGAATGATTCAAGAGATAGCAAGAAGATATTGATCGTTACCCATGGAGGTGTCATGTGGTCTATTATCTATCAGAAACTCAATGTGGTACCGAAACCAAGAACCTTCCTCAACTGCGCTTTACTTGGACTTGATGTTGAAAAAGGAAGATATTCTCCATTCCTGTCTATGAATATGAGGGAAGACTGGTATTCTGATATCAATCCCTCATGGTCAAGCTTGCAGCTATAATTATTGGGTCCCAGACTGGACCGAATGGAGGTGTATAGCCGAGATCGTTATAAAACAGGTCATCGACCGTCATGCCTGCATATATGGCAGTTTCTAGCGTATTCAATCTCCATGCCCCATTATCCATTGAAGATACTTCTGAACCTAGAAGACGCCTGCTTTCCCTGTCATATACTATCTTAATTACAAGGTTGCTGCCCCCAGGATAGTAATTTGCCCTGCTCTTCCCCTTTACTATCTTAACCTCTGGAGAAAAGCCCTCCTTTTCAGCAATGACTTCATTAAACCCACAGAACCCGAGTTCAAAGTCAAACACCTTGACGAGAGTTGTCCCCAGTCCTCCTGGAAAAATCATCTCCCTCCCTGCAAGATTTGATCCTGCTATCCTGCCCATCTTGTTTGCGATCTGGGCAAGTGGCTGTGACTCCGGTTTACCACTAATTCTATTGATGGACATTGCACAATCTCCTGCAGCATATAT
>JAMDCG010000019.1 GCA_023489425.1 Thermoplasmatota archaeon | reverse complement strand
TCTGGAGTGCTCTTTTTAGAAAATGGTAACATCTGATTTTCACCATTTATTTTTATCTGGTTGATCAAAATAACATAATTGAAACACATTGCAATAATATCCTGAACCCTTCGTAATGCCTTTCTCTTAATGTCAGGTTTCATATTTCAAAAGTTTGCCTCTATATATAGACTTTCTGAGAATATTCAATTTGTTGTACAATTAAATATCTGATCTTAATAGTTAAGCAAAAAGAGAATTAGAACGGATAAAGTCATCAACTCTTAAATTCCAATTAAAAACAGTGCAAAGTAGTTGTTATTATCTTTCCAAATTTTTCTTACTTTCAGATGATTTCTAACTGCAAGACTTGTAAACTCATCAATGTCATATTTATATGAATTCTCTGTATGTATTCGCTCACCCTTTTTCAGTAATATCTTGTTCCCATCCAGATCAAGAATTATATCTCTTCCCGCTTCAATGTGCATTTCTATTCTTCCTTTCTTTTCATTGTAAAAAGCTACATGTTTGAAATCAGACTTATCAAGGTTTAATCCAAATTCCCTGCTAATACGATCTATTAAATTTAAATTAAATTCCGCAGTTATAGATTCGCTATCATTATATGCCTTCTCAAGAACCTGTTTATCCTTTTTGAGATCAACTCCTACTAATACCCCATCTTCAGGACCCAACATTTCAGTGCAAGTTTGAAGGAACCTTGAGGTAGTTTCAGGTTCGAAATTACCTATGCTTGATCCGAGAAAAATTGCAATAATATTTCCTTCCAGATCAAGAAAAGGTATTTTGAAAGGCTTGGTGTAATCAACGCACATGGGAACTACATTCAGTGATGGATACATTGCTGCAATATTGTGTGATGAATACTGAAGAGCTGAAATGGATATGTCCATTGGAACATATGCCTTTATCTGTTTACAATGATTCAATATGATCTGGGTCTTCTTCGATCCTCCACTTCCGTATTCAAAGAGGGCACTTCCTTCCTTAAAGTATGTACATATTTCTCCAATGTTATCCTCAAGAATTTTTCTTTCTGTTCTTGTTGGGTAATATTCCTTAGTTTCAGTTATTTTTTCGAATAGCATTGAGCCCTTTTCATCATAGAAGAATTTTGGATTTATTTCCTTTGGATTCTTTTTTAACCCTTCTATTATCTCTTTCTTAAATTCTCCTGTTTCAGGTTTCATGTCTATTATTTTTATTTCACTCACTCAACATCACCTGCAAGCCTCAATCCACTGAACATCCATCTTTTTTCCGGAGTAAAGAAGTTTCTGTATGTGTGTCTTATGTGTTCTCTTGGTGTTACACACGAACCGCCTCTAAGTACCATCTGCCCAGACATAAATTTGTGATTATATTCTCCAATAGAGCCCTCAAGTGGTTTGCTTCTTGGATAGGGTAAATAGGCACTTCTTGTCCATTCCCAAAGGTCTCCTATTGCCTGTGTTACTGAGTTTGAATATGGTGGCAGCGGTTTGAAGAAATTGTTTTCCATGAAATTTTCATTTTTTGTTATTGGCTCATTCATGAAGGCAACCTCCCACTCCTCTTCTGTAGGTAGTCTTTTGCCAGCCCATGTAGCATACGCGTCTGCCTCATAATAGCTTAAATGCGACACTGGATCATCAGGATTTAGTTTTCCCTTTCCATCTAGGTTGAATTGACTATAGAAATCTCCTTCTTTTATCCAGTACAGTGGGGATCTTATATTTTCTCTATTTATCCATGACCATCCTTCTGATAGCCACAGTTTAGGATTTTCATAACCACCATCTCTCATAAACTCCAGGTATTCCTTGTTAGTCACAAGCCGATCTCCTATCTCAAAATCTTCTAAGTACACTTTGTGTCTTGGATATTCATTATCAAACTTAAATTCATTTCCTGAATTCCCAATTTCATATTCTCCGCCCTTAATCCTTTTGTATTTTAGGGGTCTCGAACTGTATTTGGGGAGCTTACTTATTTTTGTATAAACAGGCAAAATAGGGTTATTGAAGAAATTGAATTTTATGTCCATCAGCATAAGCTCCTGATGTTGTTGCTCATGGTTTATTCCCAGTTCTATAAGAGAATGAATATCTGGATTTTCGATAATGGATTCATTTCTGAGAATATTATCATCTATGTATTTCCTGTATTCTAGTATTTCATCAACCCCAGGCCTTGACTGTGTCCCTCTTAAATTTTTTGGAAAGAAATTTCCCACTGTTTCATAATAGGAATTAAAAAGATAGTCATACTTTTCATTAAATTTTTTATAACCCTTGACAAATGTTGAAAGTATGAATTTTTCAAAGAACCAGGTCGTGTGTGCCAGATGCCATCTAACAGGACTGGCATCGTTTCCTACCTGAACAATCATATCTTCCACTGTTAATGGTTCTGTTAGCGAAACTGTTTTGTTTCTAACAGCAATGAATTTGTCCACTAATTTCATTTGATATTCAGTCATATTTACTAATCATTAACATTATTTTAATAGTTATGCAGTAGAACCAGATGCATTAGAGAGAAAATTTTTATTATGCTTACTGGTTACGCATCTCTGATTAAGATCGCATTATATCGAATTGAAGCAATCCCACTACTAATTATCATACTTAACCAAACGATAAGAAAATATCACATATAATTTATTAAAAGATTATATTTTTCTATAAGCCTGCTGTTTAAAAAAGATTTGCCCTTAAAATTTATTATTTTAATGAATCATTTGTTATTATGGCTTTTACCTCGTTTAACATTTCTTCTCTAGGTTTTCTCCAGGAATTAAGAAGCTCTATTCTTTTTTCTTTAGCCTTTAAAATATCCACATTACTTACAGATTCAAATTCATACGGTTGGTGAAATTCAAGAGGTATATTCTTCTTTATAATTTCCCCTACAGTAACATATGCATCTTTCCACGACTTTCCTGTTTGAAAGATTGAATATGCTTCAGCAGTTGCATTAATTGAATTTTCCATCGAATCAAAAGCCCTTTTTTCGTCCAGCGTGAACTTCATCATGAAGCCATGAAAGTGATTCAGAATTTTCTCACATAAGATTATAAATTTTATAGTTTTGTCCTTTGAAATCTGGAATTCTCTATGGTATCCCGTTCCCTTATTCATTAATATTGTAGCTGTAGAAACACAGTTTCCAATGGCTTCGGAAGCATAACCCTGAACAAGTTCAAGAAAGTCTGGATTCCTTTTATTTGGCATTAACGAACTCCCTGTGGAAAAGCCATCAGGGAGCGTTATGAAGGGGTTGGTGCCTCCACTGAAATTAATAAAGTCCTGTGAAATCTTAGATAAAAAAGTCATAAGCCTCAAAAGAAATATTGATATGTCTAAATCGTCAATTCCACGATAAAAACTTCCTGACATGGGGTTCTTTGCATTGGATCTGAAACCAAGGTTTTTAGCAACCTTACTAAAATTTATTGGTGAGAGTGAACCAAACCCAGAACCATAACCCAGAGGTGAAATAAGTGTAAATTTTTTAGAAATGTCTAGAGCATAAAGAGAGATGTCCAGAAATATCCTTGACAAATAATCAAAGTATGTTGAAATCATGACCGGCATTGCCTGACGATTGTGGGTATAACCAGGCATCACTCCTTTGAAGTCCATCTTGCGCATCATCATGTTTTCAGAAAGAGTGGTTAGATCATTCGAAATTCTCAAAAGATGATCAATATAGAATGACCGTATATCAATGTGGCTTTGCTCGTTTCTTGATAGGAAAATTCTAAGGTTTTTGTATGCTTTACCTCCATTCCCCTTTATATACTCTTCCACGAATCCATGTATATCTTCAACCATAGGATCTATGGTTATTTCCTTGCCAAGTAGATGCCAAAGCCCAGATAGTATAATGTCACTTTCATCCTTAGAAATGATTGATTCTTTTCTTAATTGCAATTGATAGGCAAGTAGTGATATTACTTCATAATCGAGAAGCAGGGAATCTATCTGTACATCTTCGGCTGTCATGATATCTGAAAGATCTTCTCCTCCCTCCTCAGATGCCCCTCCATTCCATATTTTTGCCATGCTCTTACCCTTCAATTACTATTTTATCTAACTGTTTTTTCCTCACTTTACTTGTTGTAATTGTCTGGCTTCCGAACACATAAATAAACCCTGGAGCCTTGCTTTGGTCAAAGGTCTGGTTCTTACCATATGTAGACATAAACACATCATAAAGTGAGTTAGAGCTTTCAACTCCCATAGGTATAACGTTTCCCTTGTATAACTTAAGTTTAACCGTTCCGTTTACAAGTAAATTTATGCTCTGCTGAAACTTTTTTATATGTTCCATTGCAGGATCAAACCAGAGTCCACTGTATACCATTTCTGCAAACTGCTGATCCATGACCCTTTTTAACTGACTTTCCCTCTTGTTCAAAACCAGAGACTCTAAATATTTATGCCCATTTATTATTGTTACAGCAGCAGGACATTCGTAGAACTCGTGGCTTTTTATGCCCACAACCCTATCCTCTATTAAGTCAATTGCCCCAACTCCGTTCTGGCCCGCTTTATAATTTAGTTCAGTAATCAGATCAGCAAGTAACATTGCTTTACCGTTTAGCTTGACAGGCAATCCATTATTGAATGTAATGGATATAACCTCCGCCTTTTCAGCAGATTTTTCGATTGGTAGAACCCATCTGTACGCATCCTCTGGAACCCCTTCATTTATTAATTCTATGTTTGAACCCTCCACTGATCTACCCCACAGGTTCTCATCTACAGAGTATTTACCTCCATATGGTATCTCTATATTTCTCATCCTGGCATATTCTATTTCTTCATCCCTGTTCATGTTCATTTCTCTCACTGGCGCTATAACTGATAGATTTTCATTTAAGGCCTTTATAGAAACTTCAAATCTTACCTGATCATTGCCTTTACCCGTTGACCCATGAACAACTGTAGTGCATTCGTTTTGTTCCGCAAATTTCACTGCTTCCATCGACATAAGAGGCCTGGCAAGGCTCGTCGATAGAGGGTATTTATCCTGATAAAGCCCATCATTCATAATTCCCTGGGCAACAAAGTCGTAGGAAAACTTTTCCGTCACATCTTCTGTAATAGTCTTTACGGCACCAAGATCCTTTGCCTTTATTGCTATTCGCTCTAGATCATTTTTTTCCTGTCCAACATCTAGGGTTAGGGTTACAACATCAAAATTAAGTTGTTCCTGTAGCCACTTTATCATGACAGAAGTGTCCAAACCACCAGAATATAATAAAAGAGCTTTCTCCTTCATAAGTGATAATTTCCCATTAGAATATTAAATTAGTTAAAAGCTATATCATTTTTTATGTTATGGTTGACCTAAAACCATAAACAATGTTAAAATATACATTATTAATGTCGATTCAATGAAGAAAGATACAAAAGAGAAGGTTACCGTTGAAAGTAGAATTTCCAGATTTCTCACGGAAAATCCTGATTATATGCTTTCACTAAGATCTGATGTGGTTAATGTGAGTAAACTGGCAATGCTCATACTGAAAGAAAACGCTGATCTAAATCCAATATCTGTAAGGGCAGCACTAAACAGATTTAAGCGCAAAGGAAATGGTGAAACTGGAAAAATTAAGGCAGACGATCTACTGAAGAAAAGTAAAATCTCATTGCAGGACAAGATTTGCGTGGTTACGTCAAAAACCCCTTTAACGATGAAATATATATCTGCAACGTATCTGCAGGATAATATCGTATATATAGTGGATGAAATGAAAACCAAAATACCAGAAGCGTCTCAAAATATTATAATTGAGGCAGATGTCAGCATGATTCATATACTCTCATCAAAAGAGATAGAGAGGACACATGGCTTTGTAATGCGAATAACAAACAAACTCTTTGCTAGAGGTGTCAATATTTTGCAACTAATTTCATGTTCCAATGAAACAATAATAATCCTAAATAAGAAAGACTCCACACTAGCTTACGAAATATTGACGATGGCATAAATGTATACAGCTTGAAGATGAACGCAAATTTTTATTCTACTATCCTTTTTTTTGCCTGAAACTTGAGAAACAATGGGTATATAATGACATCTGAGAGTGAGAAAATCATTCCCACTCATGCATAATAGGATATCATCGAAAGGTACGACCATCAAACTTTTTCATGACTATTGAAAATGAAATCCTGCACTACTGTCATATAAAAACTATTTTGCAGTCATTTAATACAGTCTTGTCACACTATATACTTCATATCTGGAACACATCTGTAATACAGTAATAATCAAATTATCAACGTTTGTCCAAATAGAAGGTTTTAAAATTTACAACTTTAAAATATTGTCGACGGCAGGGTGAAATAAATCTCTTTTTAGCAAAATCATTCAATTAATCGATTCGTTTACCATGCAACGCTATCTAATTATGTTTGAGCGATTTATAGATACATGTCCATTATGTTCCTTTTTTTAAATTGGATCTAGTATTTTAGTTCTCTTTCCAGTGATATCAAAGCTTCTGAAACAATTTCAGCACTTTTCTCCACGTCCTCCAGTCTTATGAATTCATTATTAGTATGTGAAAGCTGGGTGTTTCCTGGACCATAAGTTATAGCAGGAATATTCCATGAATTTCCGAGAACGTTCATATCGCCACTCCCGCTTTTGAACACAAGCCTGGCATTGGTCCCAGTCTTCTGACCTATTGCGAAACGAAATGCCTTGGCCAGTGGGCTTTTCGTGTTTGATACATAAGGCTTTACCTCGCTAATTATTCTTATTTTCACCTGAACTGGGAGATTCAATGATTCGCATATTCCTAACACTTCTTTCAGGATGTCATTTTTATCTACTGGCATGGGAAATCTAATATCAAGTGTTATTGTCGTTTTTGAGGGGATAACATTGTCTGATCTGCCTCCATGAATACCAGTCATTGCGACAGATACTTCATAAAACCCCGTTCTTCCGGAATAATGATCCCTAATTTTAGACCATGCCGTCATGGCGGCATCCACAGAGCCGCCTCCGATCCAGGGAGCACTGGCATGAAAAGGTTCCGTTTCGAACATAACATCTAATAATAATCTTCCCCGGTAACCAACAGTAATGCCGTCAACATTACCAGGCTCACCGAATATTGCATAATCGCTCTTCGGTTGTGTCCGTGCAACCTCAAGTATGCCCTTTCCCATGCCTTCTTCTCCAGTTGCAGCTATTACGGTCAATGTTCCCTTGAACCCTGCCTCCTTAGCGATTATTGCACCATAGAGAAGTGAAACCAGTGATGACTTTGCATCCACTGACCCCCTACCATACAAAACTCCATTCTTAACCATGACTGGGAGTTTTCCTGGAACAGTATCTATATGACCACATAGAGTTATGGATAATCCCTCTCCGGCAAATATACCGAGTCCATTTCCTGCTCTATCTGTTATAACATTTGTTGCCCCTAATTTCTTAAGATACGAATTGAATATCGAGATAGCCTGTTTTTCTTTTCCAGTGGGTGAGTAGGTTTTAACGAGATGAATTAGAGTATTATCTATATCCTTAATCATTTCGAAACCTCAAGAAGATAGTCCAATATATCCCCAGGTATATCGATCTGAGTAGTGCTTGCTATTGTCTTGAACTCACTGGTACTATTAACCTCATGAACAAGGTAACCCCGTTCTGATTCCATTATGTCCACTCCTAGTATTCCATTTCCAACGCTTCTCGCAGCTTTTAGCGATATTTTCTCTAGCTCTGTAGTAATTTCACATTTCTCTGCACGTCCACCTATGGCGGCATTAGTTCTCCAGTCCCCTTCTGGCTGATATCTATACATTCCACACACAACTCGATCACCTATGACAAATATTCTTATGTCTCTTGGAGGTCTCTTAACATATTCCTGTAAATAGAATATTGAATACAAAGGATACATATATTCTCTGTCCTCTAGAAGAGCCATCGCCGATTCCGGGTTATTCATGAGCGCAATCATTCTGCCCCAACTTCCTATTACTGGTTTAAGAACTGCTCTTCCCTGAAATTTTTCCGAAAACTGTTTCATTGCAGTTTCGTAACTGGTGGAAACTGATGTTAAGGGTGATGGGACTCCGTTTGAAATAAGGGCCAGGGAGGTCAACATCTTATTTCCAGCGTTAATTATCGTCTTAAGATCATTTAGAACACTTTGTTTCTTATACTCAAGAAAGGCTGTCGAATGAAGTCCGCGATAATACGATGTGCATCGTTGCAGCGTTATGTTTCCATAATAATCGGGTAAAGGCTTATCGAAGTCCATATCAATGTCCTTAACATTTAACATTTTCAATTCTATTCCTTTCCTGTTAGCGGCCCTAAAAATAGCCTTTTCCTCCCACCTGACGGTATCATAAATCATAGAAATATTCATTTTTGATCGTTCCTTCCCTGCTTCTTTATATATTGATCGAGTGCAGTCTTTAGTATTTCAATCGCACGATCAACCTCTTCCTTGGAGACAGTGTAGGGTGGCAGCATCCTTATTGTGTTTATTCCTGAGTATAATGTAATGAGACCAAGATCAATCATATCCATAAGTATGGGAACGAATCTTACTCTAAGTTCCATGGCAAGCATCATTCCAATACCCCTCGTCTGTGATACCAGTCTATGGGAATCGGTTTCCTCATTCATTCTTTGAAGTGTGTATTTTCCCATTTCACTGGCCCGTTTTATCATCCCGTTTCTTAGTTCTTTTATTACCACTTCTCCTGCGGCACATGATAAGGGATTTCCACCAGTTGTAGAACTCTGCTCCCCAATTCCAAGTGACTCAACGAATTCTCTTTTTCCCACTGTTACGCCCATTGGTATTCCACCTCCAATGCCCTTGCCTATTGTCATTATATCCGGAGTTATTCCCCAGTTTTCGTGTGCCCACATCTTTCCGGTCCTTCCAAGTCCGGATTGAATTTCGTCCATTACCAGGAGTGTTCCATAGCTGGATGTAGCCTCCCTGACAGACGGGAGAAATTGAGGGTCTGGGAGATTGATACCACCCTCTCCCTGAATTGGTTCCATGAATACGGCTGCAACATCTTCCTTTTTTAACAAAGTATGAACATGTTCATAATCTCCAAATTTCACAAATTCAACACCCGGGATCAGCATGTCTTCAAAAGAACTCCTGTATTTTGCTGAATGTGTTATGGAGAGGGCACCTAGTGTTTTTCCATGATAACCCTTCTCCATGCTTATGATTTTTTTTCTTTTAGTCGATTTAACCGCTATTTTTAGTGCCGCCTCTATGGCTTCCGCCCCGCTATTTGAAAGATACGCCATGTTTAGCCCCGTCGGTGTAACATTCATAAGTTCTCTAAGAAATCTCGCCCTCGCAGGACTGTAAACTGATGTGTGCGTTATATATATTTCATCCACTTGCTTTTTTATTGCCTCTGTTATGGCATTATTTGAGTGACCAAGAATAGCGACTCCATACCCACTCATAAAATCAAAATATTCCTTTCCGTTCATATCCCATATTTTTGTCCCTTTAGCTCTGGCTGCAACCACTGGTATTTTCTGATATGTGCCCGCGAGGTAACGGTCTTCAATCTCCTCAGTAAGCCCGTTTTTCATCATTTTGTTATCACCGTCCTTATATTCGTGTTAATTGCGGCTGATATTGGCATTGGTCTATTTCCATTGGCAATAATTACCTCATTGGTACCAGCTTCTATGGATTCAATCGCGGCCATGATCTTTTTATCCATGCCATTCCCAACCAGTCTTAACATTTTTACAGCCTGTTTCATATTAAGTTTCTCCACTAATTTTCCGTTAAAAATTATACCATCGACGTCCGTTAAAAGGATCATCTTTGTGGCTTTCAATTCCCCAGATATAGCTGATGCAGCTCTATCTCCATCTACGTTCAGAGGTTCATGCTCCAGTCCAACCGCAATAGGCGCTACTACAGGGGTGATTTTTTCAGAAAAAAGATACTTAATGAACGTTCCATTTACCGATAATATCTTACCGGTGTATCCACCATCAATGAACATTTTCCTACCCTTCTCATTCATCGCTATTAACCTTTTTTTCCTCTCCGCAATAATCGTGGGCCCATCGATACCAGACATACCGAAGGACTTCATTCCAGCCTTTTGCAGTGCAAGAACTATGGACGCGTTAATGCTTCCACGCATACTCATTATATAGGTTTGCATCGTTTGAGCATCTGTGTATCTACTTCTTATTCCACTGGGAGAAGTAATAAATTTCGCCTCCATATTCAACCTTTTACAAAGATCGGTGACAGCAGGACCTCCACCATGGACAATCACATATTCATCATCTTTGTTCGATGAGAAATCTTTGGTAAAACTTTCTGATATACCATTTTTCATTAGACTTCCTCCCAGCTTTAAAACAATTACCACGATTTACACCAGCCGCATTGGAGACATCATTAACCCCTCTTTCTCATCAAATCCTTCCATAATATTCATTGATTGAATTGCGTTTCCAGCTGCTCCCTTTATTAGGTTATCTATTGAACCAATAGCAACTATCCTTTTTACATGCCGATCAATAGCGAATCCAAGATCTATGAAATTTGAACCTACAACAAGTTTAGGATCAGGGTATTTATAGACCCCGCTTGGATCCATTATGAACCTAACAAATGGTTCTTCTCCATACATTGTTCGGTAAGCGTTCCATATATTCTGAATTTTAGGCTCTCTCTCTACAAATACACTACTTGTAGTTAGAATTCCTCGAACCATGTTAATTGAGTGTGCTGACATAGTAACTTTTACTTTGGTACCTGAAATAATAGAAAGTTCCTGCTCAATTTCTCCTATGTGCCTATGTCCTGATGGACTGTATATCCTTACTGAATTGTACCTTTCTGAAAAGTGAGTCGCCATGGATGGCTTATTTCCTGAGCCCGACGAACCTATTTTAGCGTCAATCACCACCACTCCATCCAGAAATCCTGCCTTGGCAAGTGGTGCAATGCTATAAATCGAAGAGCTTGCAATGCACCCTGGAACAGAAATGAAACGTGCCGACTTCAATTCCTCCCTGTGAAGTTCTGGCATGCCATAGACAAATTTCTGGAGAAGGTCAGGGGCTGGATGCTCCCAGCCATACCAGACTGGATAATCTGCCGGGTTCCTAAACCTGAAATCCGCACTCATATCTACAATCTTCACTCCCATTTCAGACATTCCAGGCACATGTTCAATGGATGATCCGTGTGGAACCGCCATAAAAACAATATCTACTTTTGATGCAGCTTCTTCTGGGGTGTCCCTGGAAAATCTCATAGAAGTGAACCCTTTGAGATTAGGATGCGCTTTGAAAACATACTCCCCGGCATGCTGTTGTGAAGTTGCAACTTTGACTTCGACTTCAGGATGCATCAGAAGAAGTCGCAGTAGTTCCCCCCCAACATATCCCGATGCACCAACAATAGCTACTGTCTTCAATTAGTAATTCCCCATTCTAAACAGAAAATAGTGATCACTTTTTTACTAATATACGAAATGAAACCGTAAGATTCTGGGCTATTCATTCACCCCAATCCTCCTTTACCTCCTCTGCCACCTTGAGAAAAAATTTTCCAGGACTTTCTTCCTGTATTTCATAATCCAGTCCACAATCTCCACAACTGACAATTTCTCCTTTTAAGGCATCATCAGGGACTATAACCTTTCCACCACACATTTTACATTCCATATTCATTTTCATCCCCCCTAGATCCAAAACAGAGCCGTAAGCTATGCAACTCTTCTGGAGTAGCATTTAATGAGACTTGTTTTGTAGTATTCCATTTATTTTATATAAATATTAAAACGTTATTGCCATAATTAGTCTTAGTTAGATTAAAATGGTTAGAATTGAAATATTTATTAATAAAACTGTCAGAAATCTTGTCACCAGTGATACTATTATAGCAACATTCTTCAATAGATATGGTTCCAGTCAAGGAGGCAAAAGTAGTTAAAAAACCATTATTTTGGCTCAATTTTCAACATTTCACTTTTGTAAAATAACGAAAAACAGATCATATTTAATATAAAGGGTGTGTTTGTAATACAGCAATGCAAAATACTCCATAGAACTCCTAAATCATAAGTATCAATACAAGATAATTACGGTTGCAAAAGGTTAAAATGCTGATTGAAGAGCAGTCATTTGCAACTATAGTATGAAAAAAAGGAGTGTGACACAGACAAATCAACAACGGCAAGAATTTAACAATAAAAAAACTCTCAAAGGTAGGGTCATCAGATGTCATAACATAAATTACGACTCTAAAATTATAATGTTAACAGAACCGTTTGGTACGATTTATAACTGATTAAACAAAGATAATTTAGAAGCGCTATGAAAGTTTTGATTTAGAAGATTTTTCAGACTCTCTGAGACTTATCTTCTTGCTGTGTTCCTTACGATACGTGCCAAGATCAACCTGACTTTGTACATTAACGAGCAGTTACTCTTCCCTGATGGGAAGTCTCTTCTGTAGAATCTTTTCTATAGAATAAAGTTTATACATTACTACATTCTGGAATCCTATTATTTCAGAAAGGAGTGAATATGTTCCGCTCTGATATATCAAGATCATTGAATATATAATTGATGTAGTTTTTACTTTATCTCTTAAAAAATAAACCACATATGAAGTGGACCTGAACAGACGTCATTATAAATTTAAGTAAATCCTTTTCATACTGTAACGAAATTTATGATTGTCATCTTCTCTAATAACGTTTATCGTTAAACTGATAAGTTAACATCTTGCTCTACCAGATCTTGTAACGCATTCAGGAAAAAATTCAATTAAAACCTTTGAAAAATCTAAAACATCTATTCCTTCACTTAATTTAGTAGCAAACTAAAAAAAGAAGAATAGTATTTAGTATTAATGAAGGAAATGAGTGTGGAAGTTCTTAATTTGGCTCGAAACTTTGATGTTGAGAGTGGTAAGCCATCTGTCGTTGTATCATTTGGAAATTGCATAGATAGCACTCCAGATGTAAGAGAGAGGGTTGAAGCAAGTGGACAGACAGCTCAACCGGATAAAACAATTGCCAATCGAGTAATATTATTCGTGCCAGATGTATCTGAAACGCCATACATTCTTGGCTCTAAATGGAATTTAAAAATAGAAGATAATGGTTCCATATCAATAACAAGGGATATGTAAATATGACATTTACAAGTCAAATAACAAATTATTCTTCAAATGCTGGAGAGAGTCCAAATATTTTATTTCATCCTACTCAACTTGCAATTAAAGAAGATAGACATAAAAGAAAACCTTATGAAGGAAAAAATGTCATTGGTGAAAAATTTTCAATCCCTACATCAATTCCAATAGGGCCTTTTGAAAGTTTCACAAATTCAGACTCTATTAAGACCTCAAAAAAGAGTCCAAGCAATATCTTAGATAATACCTTAGAAAAAATAGTAAAGACAAAATTCGCTTTCATTAGTCCTAGTAATCTTCCAATGATAAAAAATTATATTTCTAAAATGCAAGCATCAAACAACTACAATCCAATAAATCTATTACTTATGGTTGAGAAAACAAACAAATATTTACACGAAGTTACCCAATATGGAAAAGAAATTTTCACAGAGATAGAATATTTTTTAGACGAAGAGGATGAAAAGTTAGATGGAATATCGATAAATATTTATTTGCCAGTTAAAGATGCAAAAGAGATTTCTGATATTTGGGAATATCTTAACGAAAATATTGGTTCTGAAGAAAATGGTTCGGATAGGATTTTTTTTAACGTTAGAAAAAAGAGGTAAAATGTGAAACCAAACACCTTGCGTAAGCTTTCATCTGAATTCGTTTCAATGGTGCCTAAAACTTCAGATAGTGATCTCATGGAAGGTTTAGTTAGAGCATCTATCGAGAAATCTTACTACTATGGATTCTTAGTAATTAGAGAAGCAATGACTGCAATTGGAATACATATAACTGACACCCCTAAGGCTCATTCGGAAGTTATTGAAAAGCTAAAGGGACTTTGTGAGCCTAAAACGGCTAATGCCTGGGGCAGGAAACTTCGAAGCTTGAGAGATCAAAGAAACAAAGCAACATATGTTCTTTCTGCAAAGATAGACAAAATTGAGGCAGAATCTTCAATACTGGAAATTACAGAGCTTCTGGATGAATTAAGTAGAGATAAGAGTATCGGCGCAGAAATATTAAATTATCAATAACGCTCCCACAATCACGTGTCATAACCACTTCAAGATCATATAAAGGAAATAGAGAAAGCAATCAATTGTTTAAATGCTTAATTACTAATCCCTATTGCAATATGTATTTTCATAAGCAGTTTCAAAGTTATATGTAATTGGTTCTAAGTGACTATTTTTTGCTCTGCTACAAAGTCAATGTGAATAATTAAACACTATTGAATTTGTATGTTCTAAACATAATTTACTTAGCTGGTGGATTGCTTCTCTTGTTTCATTACACATTTGTGTAATGGATCATATGTATAGAAAAGTGAGATATCATGGATTACAAACATATTAGATGAATTGAAATTTATTTGATGCTACCAGCGAAATCGATAAGCCAGAACTATCTTGATGTGTAGAGATACGGGTCTCCTCTTTTTCCATTTCCTGTTCTTGATATTTTTCCTTCTCTTTCTAGAATTGTAAGTGCAAACCCTACATGTATTGTTAAAGTTTTAGATTCGTCTAAACTTATTTTCTTATTCTGCAAAATTAAGGAGCACGCTTCGCTTCTGCTGAGTTTCTTACCTGAATCTTCCACTAATCTGAGAACATTATCAATTAAATCCGAGGGTGGAGTTAGTGGAGGAAAATCTGATTTACTCATTTCTAACTTTTCATTTGTATTGTTACCTTTCTTGTTAACTCTTTTCTTTTTGAACTCAGGTGTTGAAATGTTTAATTTAGTTTTGCTGTATTTATCAGGATTTAGTGGTTTAACAGGACCCAAGTGTCGTAGGACTTTTGTTTTGCCCCTTTTATCAATTGGGTCCCATCTATATTCTACTTCCTGATAGTATTCTTTTCCATTTACTTTTATTATTCTTATCGCCATGGATGGTCTCTTCCCCTTACATAGTACTAATTATTTAGTATTATTTGAATGTTGTTCTATCATAAATTTTTTCAATAAATACGTAATTTAGACAAATTTTCATCTTTAAAAAAAAGGTACGTTCGATAACAATGCATATATGTACATATATGCATTGTTATCAGAATACCAAAAAAAATACATAGTATTTAAATAAGAATAATGAATTTACCAGATGGTAAAATAATGGAATCTACTAAATTACGTTCAATTAATGAAAGAGAAACAATTAATGAATTCATTAAGAAACTACCATCTCTCCTACCGAATATGGATATAGAGGACATATCATACGAAATACCAATAGACAAAAAGAGTTATTCTAATATAATGGTCAAGATTCTAACCGGAAATAAAAAGAAAAACCTACTTATTGAGGTTAAATCCAATGGAGAGCCAAGGTTTGTCGAAAGGTCCATTTATCAACTTAAAAATTTAACTAAAATTAAAAAAGGAATATACCCCGTTTTTGTTGCCCCTTACATTAGTGAAAGGGCAAGGAAAATTCTAATATCAGAAAACATAGGTTATATTGATTTAATAGGAGACGTATACCTAAAATTTGACTCAGTTCTGGTAGACCGTATAAGCAGTGCTGAGAGGAAAACGGAGAGACGTCTCAATCGCGGTATATTTGCTAGTAAAGCAACTCGCATTTTAAGAGCGATCCTCAATGATCCTAAAAAGAAATGGAAGATCACAGAACTTGCCAATATATGCAGAATGAGCCCTGCCGGTGTTTACTTTGTTGTGAATCAGCTTGAAGATAAAGGCTATGTATCACGCGATGAGGACAAGAGCATTAAATTAATAGATTCAAAAAGGCTTCTAAAAAATTGGGCATCAAACTGGACAGTAGAAAAGAGCAGATCAAATGCTTTCTTCTCATTTGCAAGAAGTCCAGAAGAGATAATATTAAAACTCGCAAAGGCAGCAGATGAGTTGAATCTGAAATACGCATTCACAGGAATGGCAGGAGCTTCAATGGTAGCACCATTTGTGCGATATAATGATGTATGGGTATATATCTCAGGAGACCTAAATGAGATAGTGAAGAAACTTGACCTCAGACCAACAAGCTCTGGAGCCAATATTAGGATTTTTGAGCCCTTTGATGATGGAATATTTATGGATTTTAGGGAGATCAGAGGAATAAATGT
>JAMDCG010000071.1 GCA_023489425.1 Thermoplasmatota archaeon | reverse complement strand
AAATACAGGCAAAAATAAATATAGATTGGTATCTTACCTGATTACCAAGCTCTGATGGTGTAGCCAGGCCAAGCATACCGGCCTTTCAAGCCGGCGACTCGGGTCCAAATCCCGGTCAGAGCATTTTGGTAAATTTAAACCAAGTTAATTTCCTAAACGTAGTTTCTTAACTTATATCGGTATTATACAGAGGAACCTAAATATGTGGAGTTTAAGAGTTGCGTATCATTTCTTTATTACAGGGTATAAATTAGTATAATTCCTAGATAATGTTACGGTTTGAAATCAGTACTAAATCTATCCTTGATGGTAACGTACAACTCTGTCAATTTGATCATAGAAAAATTTATAACCTGCCTAAAGAATTCCATTTATGATATCTAAGAAAGTAATAATCATTTTAATAGCACTGGCAATGATTTTCTCCTTTGTTCCAGTACTTTTTGGTGCAAGTCATAGTAAACTACCAGCATTTGAGGAAAACAGTTTTTTGATGGGAACCACTGAGTCATCTAACTGGGCAGGATATGCGATTGTTGGTACCAATGATAGTGTACATAATGCTTCAATGTCTATGATTATACCGACCACAGATACCTCAGGTGGTTCTTATGCTGCATTTTGGGTTGGCATAGATGGATTTAATGATCAGACTGTTGAACAAACCGGAATCCTTGCCGAACCAAGTGGGCATGGTCACAACTCCGAAACAGTATACTATGTTTGGTATGAATTTTACCCAAGTGCACCTGTTTATGCGAGTTTTACAGCTTCAGCAGGAGACTATGTTTATGCAAATGTAACTTACGATGGAGGCCACAACTTCTCCACGTTTATAAGTGTTTCAACCTCATCTGGAAATCTTGTAGGTATTTTCTCAGGACATGCAAACGTTAAAGGCGCAAACGACGATTCTGCAGAATGGATAGCTGAAGCCCCTGCCTCGAGTACAGGAATACTCCCACTTGCCAATTTTGGAGAGGCTTATTATGGTCAATACTACACGGGAATTAGTTTGACTAATTATGCAACCATTAACGGTCACTTTGCAACTATGGGGTCATTTAGTCCAACGGAAATCATAATGGTTAACCAGCAAGGACAGCCAGAGGCAACACCATCAGCTATCTTAGGCGATGGGTCAAGTTTTACAGTGACATATGATCAGTCTAGTAGTTCCCATGGTCACGGACACTAGATTTTATAGGTTCGAGCACGATACCTATTCAATCTATTACAATTATTTTTGATACAAATTTTAGTTGTTGAATTCTAACTTTTTAATTTATGGTCAGTTCTTATTTTATATTAAATCATTGCAGACCATAACTCTTATCGCAGTATTAAAAATCAATCAAATCTCTGCATTATTTTGTCTACAATTTCATGTTTAGTTTAAGATAAAGAAGGAAAATTATCAGGACAATTTAGCCCTGTGACACCGGATTGATCATTGTGTATAACACTAATTTCCAACTTTCAGAATATTTACTTACTCTCCCCATATCCGGAACCGCCAGGGGTCATTAGAATTACTTCATCATTTGGCCCGAGTTCAGTTGTAAATTTGCTTCCCATTTTCTTTTTCTTACTACCATGCTTTATAAGCACAGATGATGGTTTTCCTTTTTTTCCTCCATTAAGTGCATACGGACTGATGATGAACCTATCTGCTATGAGGGAAAAGGAACTATTTTCCAGAACTCTGAAAGATCTGATAATACCATCTCCACCATTAAATTTCCCCTTGCCTCCGCTCCCTCTTCTAAGTGTATATGAGGTATAGAACAGTGGATATTCCTTTTCGGCCACCTCCACGGGTGTATTCAGTGTGTTTGTCATATTACTGTGTACTCCTGAGTAACCTTTATGTCCCGGTCCAGCCCCGTTACCACCACCAATGGTTTCATAGTATGACCAGTACTTTCCATTTTTTCTTCTACCGCCAATCATAACATTGAACATCGTACCGGATGAGGCAGAAGGTATCCCCTCAGCACACTGACTTAGTGCATGTAGCACCAGATCGGCAATTCTCTGTGTAGTTTCAACGTTTCCACCCGAAACTGGATATGGCCTATTGGGATTAACAAGAGAACCTACAGGGGCAATTATGTTTATAATGGAATAGAAGCCTTCATTTGTTGGTATATCAATATTTAAAGCACTCCTTATGGCAAAGGAAGTAGCAGCAAAAGTCATGCCAGGTACGGCATTGAGGGGATATTCAATTTCACTTGAAGTACCGGTAAAGTCAGCTGTAATACCTCCCTTCGAAATTTTAATTGCTACCTGCAAAGGTACCTTTTCTTTACCAATTTCAAGATAATCAACTGCCGTAAAAGTTCCTTCGTTCCACTGTGACATGGCTCCTATGCTTAAAACCCTAGAATTTTCAAGGAGTTTTTCCCAAGATGCATACACTACCTCTCTACCGAATCTGCTAAACAGCTCACCAATCCTCTTTGTCCCAGTTCTATTGGCAGCAACCTGAGCATTAATGTCACCCAGTGCAGTCTCAGGATCTTTGAAATTGTTCAGTATAATAGCCAGTAGTTCACTGTCTAAAGCATTACGTTTTACCAGCTTTACTGGAGGAATTATAAGACCTTCTTGGAAAAGGTTCTTAGCATTTGGATTAAGACTTCCAAAAACTGGCCCTCCAACATCCACTATATGCGCTTTGTTTACCACATATGCGACAATATTATCCTCAATATACACTGGCGCAATTAAGGTAATATCATTCATGTGTGTACCAGAAATATATGGGTCATTTGTCATTAGCATTTCTCCATCTTCAAGTATAATTTTTCTTTCCTTAAGCCAGCGCATAATATTATTTATTCCAATCCTGAATGATCCAAGATGCACTGGTATATGCTCCGCCTGAGCAACTATGACACCTTCAAAGTTAGTTATGGCGCAGCTGTGATCCATTCTCTCTCTGATATTAGGGGATATGGCAGATTTCTTAAGTGCCACCCCCATTTCCTCTGCTACAAACTGTGTTGCCTTGCTTATAAATTCCCAGTCTGCCATTTATTTCAACCTCAAATTCAGTTCTCCAAACTTTCCAACTTCAGCAGTCCACTTCTCAGGTATTAACGTTGTTGACCCTGGTTCATCCAGAAGAGCTAAACCATCTATTTTTGTACCAGATGGAAGTGCGTTTCTTGCATATACCGGTACATCAATAAATTCAGCTCCTGAATATACCTTTCTGAGTCCTGTTGAAACAGTCTTGCTCACATCTTCAACAATTTCAGGCTTATCCCTTCTTCCAATGCCAAAGGCACGAATCGTAAATATTTCCACATCTCTATCAAGAGTAAACCCATAAGCTTCTCTGTGTAATTTTACGAATTCTCTTATGATCTTTTGTCTATCAGGATCAGATACCTTTACGGTTATTTCCGAACCCTGACCCGTGTACCTGCAATCTGCATATAAAATAAATTCTTTAGTTCCGAATTTCGACTCAAGAGCTTCTTCTAGATCTTGGAAATCCTTCTGAATATTATCCGGGAAGGATTTTCTCATCTCATATTTCCAGTCTGAGTTGAGTAGTCCAAGAGCGCTAAAAACTGCTGGGTCATGCGGAATAATGACTTTCCTTATGCCAATTTCCTGAGCTATCCTAACTGCATGTTGAGGCCCAGCACCCCCAAAACCAAAAAGCGTGTATTCCGTTGGATCAATTCCTCTTTCAACTGTCACCATTCTGATGGCTCTTGCCATTTCAAGATCAACAAGTTCTAGCGCTCTTTTCGCAACTTCAAATGGTTGGCCAAGCCTGCTGAACGCTTTTATTGCTAGATCTTTTCTAAGCAAGAAATTGCTCCCTGACATCTGTTCATTGAGAATTCCAAGCACCAGATTTGCATCAGTGATAGTTGGAAGTTTCCCTCCCCTGTTATATGCCACAGGACCTGGCTCTGAGCCAGCACTCATTGGACCAATGTTCATTCCTCCGGCAGAATCAAGCCATATAACGGTACCTCCACCAGCAGAAACTTCCGCGAGGTCAACAAAAGGATATCTCACAGGGTAACCACTACCCTTTATCATTCTTCCGTAATGCGACTTACCACCAACTTCATATTCCGAAGTGATCTCAATTTGTCCATCTGTAACTGTGCCTGCTTTTGCAGTTGTACCACCCATGTCGAAACTAATTATCTTTGAAATTCCAATCTTTTCAGCTAAGACTCCTGACGCAACCACACCTGCTGCGGGACCAGATTCAATTATTCCAACTGGGTTATTAGAAGCTTCACTTTCATCTATCAGTCCTCCTGAATTTGACATCACACTTATTGGTGGTGACCCGAAACAAAGCAGATTACCTTTTAATTTTGATAAATAGCTTGATATTACCGGCATAAGCATACCATTAATAACAGTGGTAGATGTTCTTTCATATTCCCTGGGTTCTGGTGCAACAGAACTTGAAACAGTAACATAGCTGAATTCCTTAGACAGCTCATTTCTAACAAGCTCTTCATTCTTGCTGTTCACATAAGAGTGAAGGAAGGAAATGGCGACACTTTCTGGTTTAACTTTCCTTATCTTATCAACAAGTTCAGCAATCTCTTTCATTTCCGGTGTTTTTAAAATCTTTCCAGTAAAATCGGTTCTCTCATCGACCTCGAATCTTAGATTTCTCGGCACAATAGTTCTGGGCCTTTCAAATTCCAGATCGTAGAGGGATGGTCTATTCTGTCTTCCAATTTCTATTACATCTCTAAATCCTTTAGTTGTGATAAGTGCGGTTCTTGGTAACTTCATACCAAACTGCCCAAGTAGTGTATTTGTTGCAATCGTGGTCGCATGAACAAAATTATTTATTTGGATAACACCAGAGTCTTTTAATCCATTAACAACTCCTATTTCTGGGTTTCCGGGGGTTGTGGGGATCTTAAGCTTTTTTACAACTCTATTGTTTTCCAGCACTACTATATCTGTAAAAGTGCCACCTATATCAACAGAAACCACTATCTTACCCATGAAACCACTCAAACTCCTGATCAGGTAAAGGTTATATTTTAAGGTTGATCTGCGTTCTATACTTCTTTCTTTGAAAGATGTAATATAACAATAGTTTACAAATACTATTATGGAAGTTTAAAGTGAATTTCTAATATCGTCTACAATACTTTCAGCATCCTCTATTCCTACGGATAGTCTGTATGTTCTGTCTGTAATTCCAAGAATGCTCAATTCTTCATCATTTAGTGATCTATGAGACATGGTTTTTGGATGGGCTATAATGGAATTAACGCCTCCCAGTGTATTTGCAGGTCTTACTCTCTTAAGGGATTTGAAAATATGGTACGGATCATCATAATTATGAGTTATCCTAAAAGTGAGGACGCCACCATATCCTCTGAGGTTATCTCTGGAGTATTCAAAATCTTCATGATTTTCCAAACCTGGGTAGTTCACATTTTCTATTCCCTTTATGGAGGAAAGATTTCTTGCTACACTTATTCCGTTCTTGTTTATTTCTTTCATTCTTAATTGGAGTGTCTTTATTCCTCTTATGGTCTGATATGCTGTATTTGGATCCATATTGGTACCCATTGTTCTCCTTGTGAGATCGATCTTATCCATAATTTCGGCACTTCCAGATGCACTTCCACCTATGACATCATTATGTCCAGAAATGAACTTGGAAAGGCTGTGTATGATAATATCTGCCCCATAGTCTATGGGATTAATGTTCTCAGGTGTTGCAAATGTTGAATCACAAATTAGTATGCCTCCCATGGAGTGTACTATATCTGCTATTTTTCTTAAGTCATAAACTCTTAATGAAGGATTCGACACCGTTTCAACCAGTACCACAGATTTCTCGGTTATTGATCTCAACAACGAATCTGTTCCGGGATTTGTGATTTCACTTCTGATCCCCCACGTTCCCAAAAAATCCCTGATAAATCTGGAACTCCTGGCGAAGGTGTCAAGAGTTGTTACTACTCTGTCTCCAGGTTTGAGGAGTGAAAGTAGTGTTGTGGTGATAGCTCCCATTCCAGAAGAGAAACAAACAGTTTTCTCTGTTTTTTCAAGAATACTTATCTGTCTCTCAAGCTCCTCAACAGTGGGATTCGCCTCTCTTGAATATCTATATTTCTTTCCCTCGGGGAATACATAGGAAGACGTTTGAAAAATGGGGAAGGTAATTGGGAAATTCGGAGGGATAGCATTATCATTTATCACATGATCTTCGATTTCATTCATAGACACCACCAGAAGGATATGAATCTGCCATTATAAAGTCTAAGCCCCTGGAATGGAAGTAACTATCCAAATTCTTACTGATTTCTAACCTGTCTGTTTTTCTGTCAATGAAGCATAGCATTGCAGGGCCTGCACCACTCAATATAAGACCAATGGCACTATGCGCTTTGCATATATTCCTCACATCTGCCAGAAAGTTGTACCGGGTTTTTCTTGCCTGTTCCACTATGTGATCATCAAGACCGTATTCTATAAGATCTCGATCCCCAGTCAATATTCCTGCAAGTAGTGAATTTGAAAAATTTATGTTTTGTACTGCATCCTTAAAAGTTACCATATCAGGTATGAGTTTCCTGTTTTCCATCGTCTTATTCTTTGATGTAATCAGTGGAACAATTACAATAAATTCTATACCATCTGGCACATTGAACTTCCTGATTCGCAGAGGATTTACTGAAAATACTGCAGAGAAATTCCCTAGAGTGGATGCAGTTATATTATCAACATGGAAACTTCCAGATGCATATTTTTCTCCATAGGATGCGTATTTTATTATATCATTCACAGAGAGATTCAGATTGAATAGTTCATTTATGAGTACTGAAGATGAAACTGAAGCAGCCCCACTGCTACCAAGCCCCATACCTACAGGGATATTTGAGTTCACCTGCAGCGATATCTGGGAGCTAATATCAAAATCCTCTACCATTTTCCTCACCACATATATGGCACTGTTTTCTCTTATGTCAACTTCATTCAAATTGCTCTTGAAGTCAATTTTAAATGGTCCCTGTTCATCTATGATTGATAGTTTCACATCAGAAAAGAATGCGTTATGACATATACCGAATGAATCAAACCCTGATCCCACATTTGCAGAAGAACAATAAACTCTCCTGGATACTGTTTTCACAATAAGGAAGCGTTTGAAATTAATTAATTATTTAGTCATTCAAAATTACTCTGAAGAATATTTCTACTTTCTGTTCTTTATAACATCAATAAGCAGCATCTTATCGTAGTCGATCTTGAATTTTATTTTTTTTGCCTTCAGAATCTTTGCAATCTGATCTCCGATCTCATGAATATTTTCATTTGGTGATAGTCTGGCAACTATCATTTCCTTTCTATCCATAGGAAATAACAGGGATAGATCTGTCTGATCGGAATAAAATCCCAGAGGCTTTTTATTATTGTTTATTTCCCTCATATTAAGCTCATACTTTACCTGTATTTGCTGTTCTTCTTCGGGGATCTGCTTCTTCTCCCCCTTTATCACAGCAAATATCTCCGTAAACGCTTTATCCAGTGATTTCCATGAAAAATCATCATCGAAATAGAAATGTACAGACCAGTTTTTCACATAACCATATATCTTGTCTTTATAATTAATTTGTTATAAGGAGTACAGTTTTTTCAGATACCAGTCTTGATACGAATCTATTGAAAGATTTTAATATAGTTGTTAAATAGGGAGTCATAGCTCTGTGGTGTAGTGGCCAAGCATAGTGGGCTCTGGACCCGCCGACGGCAGTTCGAATCTGCCCAGAGCTACTTCAAGATGGTTGGATTTTTTGCTGGCATTTAAAATATACAAAATGATCGCTGTGATCTTTCAGAAGGCAATTCAAACTTAAATGTAAATAGTTTGACTTAATATGTGGTCATGGATTCAGGTTCCAATAACAGTGAAGATGTGAATAAGAGGTTCTGTGATCTTCTTGGGGATTTTATTGATAATAACTCACCCTATTTTCAGTATGATTCCAGCATGAAACTGGCATTTTCATCCTTTGGACTTGCAATATCAACAGGAATAAGGATAGATGCAACCAGAGAACTTCTAGAAATGGCAGATAAACTCTATCAGAACGTCTCTGACACTGATACAGTACTATCAGATGAGCACAGGAAGAAATTAAATCATGCCGATGATGTGTGGCTTGACATGAAGGCAAAGATGTCAGCAGGAGATATACGTGCTTCACACCTTCTTGCAGCTCATGCACACCTATCTGATGCGCTTAGCTATCTGACAGTTATGAAGAACGATGAAAATTTCAGGGAATTTATTTCTGATTATAATATGAAATATCTATCAAAATTGAGTGTTTTTGTCTACAGGGAAGCCATAGGTCACGTTATGCTTTAGGCAGATCCCTTATATAATCTTCGAACTTTTTCTCGTCCTTAATGAACCTAATAACTGAACTAGTTTCTCTATAATAATCCGTTGTTAACCTGTCATAAAGTATCTTGTCCATCTTATTTTCTTCAATTAACTTTTCCTCAAGATTTCTAGATAGAAAACCGCTTGCCTCTTTTACTTCCCCTTTACCCATCTTTCTCCCATATATATTCATGGCATCGAGAAAGGTGATCATGGAACTTGAATTCGTATATATTGCCCCAATGGTCTTATCGCTTTTTTTCAGTGTTTCAGCAAGATCATCCATATGCGTTGGACAAACTCTCCCTGTTTTTGGGAATTTATCGACACCCTTTGCAAAGAGATCATCAATAATCTTTAGAAAATTGTCGCCCTCCCCTCCGAATACAAATGATAACCTCACATTAAGATGATTCTTGGCCAGTGTGGTATTGTCCTCTCCTGTTCTCCTCGTTCTGAAATATTCATTGGTTCCATAATGGACATTAGCAGACGAAAAATAAATCAATCTCTGATTCTTATCAATCCTCTTTACCTCGTTTGCTATTGTTTTTATGCCCTGAACATTTGCATTGAAAGCCTCCTTCTCATTCTGCGAATAGGAATTGGCCATGTAATATATTATGTCAAATTCCTTAACTAGTGGCAGTAATTTTTCCTGATCTCCCACATCCCCCTCTATCCAGGTAAAAGCCTCATAACCCTTTTGATCTATCTTGTGGCGTGAATAGTATGAAGTTTCCTCATGATTCATTCTCTTCATTAGATTCCTTCCTATGTAACCGCTTCCTCCCACGAATAATGCTTTCATTACACTGGTATCCAGCCAAACAAAATATATTTTGTTATTTTATTTAACCCGCCTTTGTTTTCATTTATTAAAACATGGTTGCCTGAAAACAAAAAGAGCGTTTAGGATCCATATTATAAATCTTTTTTAAGAGCAATAGGTATTTAATAATTATTCATATCCAAGAATATTTTAATAGATATGAACAATATCAGTAAATGAGTGATTATAGGGATTTTTTTGGAAAAAATGCTGAGAAATACGCAGCAAGTGAGAGTCACAGAAAAGGGAAAGATCTTGAAATATTAATAAATCTGCTTGATCTAAAGGACTCTTACAGGTGCTTAGATCTGGCAGCTGGAACAGGCTTCACCTCCATTTCACTGGCTAAAAAGGTGCAAAGTGTTGTTGCATATGATGGTACAGAGCAGATGCTTGAACAGGCAAAGATATTATCCGAGCAGGAGGGTGTTCGTAATATGACGTTTGTACTGGGTAGGGTAGAAGATCTCCCATTTAATGAATCTGAATTTGATGTTGTCACAACTCGAAGGGCAGCTCATCACTTTCATGATAAGGATCAGTTTTTGAGGGAGGCATTCAGGGTAATGAAAAAAGGTGGTAAACTGGGAATAGCTGATCTAGTTGAACCTGAAACAGATGATCAGGGAAACTACAATAAACTGGAAATTCTAAGAGATCAATCACACGTTAGGGCAGAAAAAATTTCACAGTGGAAGATTCTCGTTAAAAAGGCAGGATTTAACAATGTAATAGCTGAGGAAATGGTAGAGCCTACACATTTCCTAAAATGGCTATATCCCGTCGATGAGAATAGTAAGTCTGGAATGGATGTAAAAAAATACATTGAAAGTTTGGGCGATGAAGATTTAAAGAAAATGGATTTTGATATTCATAATATGATTCTACAAAAGCATAGAATGATTCTGATTGCAGAAAAGCCATAGATATAAAAGATCAGTAACTCAAATATTCAGGTTCAACATGGTGAATAATGAGTTTAGTTAATCTGTATATTATACCACATGGAGATGAACTGATAGATCTTCCGGATAAGGAAAGCGTCACAATGAGGAACTATATAGCCGAAATAGCCGGAAACGATGACTCCGATGTAATTGTTATACTTTCTCCGCATGGAATGACCATAAAGGATCATATGGCTGTTATAAATACTGAATATTTCAGGGCAGAAACAAAACTTGTGAATAAGAAACTTGATTTTCTGTGCAGTAACGAGAGAAAACTAACTGAGGAAATAATAGAAAAGTTCCCTGAATTCTGTCTGGATGTTAGATTTTCTACCTATTCTGGTGAGCTTAGTGTATTCCCTCTGGATTTTGGTAGTTCAATACCGCTATATTTCTTCAATCAAAGAAAAATTGTGATGATAGGTCAGCCAAGGATAAATGACAGAGCAAAACTTGTAGATTTCGGAAAATCACTATTTCACATTGTAAAAAATTACCCAAAAAAGGTAAGTATCATATTGAGTGCAGATCAGGCACATACACATTCTGCAAAAGGTCCTTACGGCTATTCAGAAGATGCAGATAAATACGAGAAGATACTTGTAAACGCCATAAAGAATAATTCATTAGATCCAATATACACCATTGATCAGGAGATAGTAAACAGGGGAAAACCTGATAGTTTCTGGAATATGTTGATATTAAAGGGTATAATGGATGAATCTGGGATAAAAATCATAATAGACTACCATTATGTTGCGGTTTATTTTGGTATGTTGCTTGCGCACTCAGTCACAGAAAAATGAAAAAATAGCTATTATATTAAAATTTTTCAAATATAGTTTTTAATACGCTGAAGTGATTATTACATGAAGAAGAATGATAACATTAGCAGCAAAAGCCAAATTACCAACTTTGGCAGGATTTTTTGATATATACACATTCAATGATGGGGAACCCAATGAAAATGCAGTAATTGTAAAGGGTGATGTCACAGGAAAAGAAAATGTTCCTGTTAGAATACACAGTGAATGCCTGACAGGAGATGTTTTTGGATCAAAGAGGTGTGATTGCAGAGACCAGCTACTGAAGTCTCTTGTATATCTGGGAGAACAACCCTATGGAATGCTTATTTATCTGAGACAGGAAGGCAGAGGAATTGGACTTGTAAACAAGATAAAGGCATATAGCCTTCAGGAAGAGGGATATGATACTGTTGAGGCAAACCTTAAACTGGGACTTCCAGCAGATCAGAGAGATTACACATTTGCGGTGGATGTAATAAATTATTTCAGGATAAAAAGCGTGAAATTAATGACAAATAATCCTGAAAAAATAAAGTTTCTTGAAGTAAACGGAATAAACGTCTCCGGGAGGATATCCATAAAAAGCCAGACGACGGAGTATAACAAATTCTACCTGATGACTAAGAAGGAGAAGATGGGTCACCAGATTTGATCAGAAACTAAAAACCCATCATGGAAAAAATTCTTTTTATTTTAACATAAATAATCGATTTTGCAGCAGTCTGTGAATCCTGTTAAATTCATGTATAATATATTTCTTGTTCTAATTGGGTGGCAAATGTTTTTTAAAAATAATACACTGATCATATATGACAGCCGTAAATGCTTATATAACCAATGCACCAGATGGTGGGATAAAATATGAACAAGTTGAAATCAAGGATTCTCCAGGCAACGTTTCACTAAAGCCATTAGTAACTGGAATTTGTGGAACAGACAGAGGAATTGTAAACGGGGCACTTTCCTTCGCATACAACCCGGAAGGATATGATTTCTTGGTAATCGGTCATGAATCATTATGCATGGTGACCGATTCCAAATCTAATAAATTCAAGAAAGGAGACATTGTTGTACCCATAGTAAGAAGGCCCGGTGATTGCCCAAATTGCAGGATAGGCAGGCCAGATAACTGCTCGGATGGGAACAAGCATGAAGCTGGAATTACAGGTCTTCATGGCTTCATGAGGGACTCGTTTAACGAATTCGATTACAATTTAGTTAAGGTTAAGGATACCGATCTTGGTGAAGTTGCAGTACTCACAGAACCCACAAAAAATGCTGTTAAAGCATTCGAGGTCTTTGATAAGGTAAGAAGCAGATTTATCTATGAAAATGAGTATTCAACTTTTGAAGGAAAGAACGCACTTATAATTGGTTCAGGTAGTGAAGCTTTTCTTTACTCGTTCCTCGCAAGGGACTATGGTTTCAACACATACATGGTCAACAGGCATCCAATAGACCAGATACCCACAGAGCTCTGTAACGCATTTGGAGTTAATTTCAGGGATACATCAAAAGAACCTGAATTTCCAGGGGAAATGAAGCTTGATTTTATAGTTGACACAAGCGGTGATCCTGCTACAGTGCTAAGGTTTCTAAGAAAGATGAACCATAATGGCATCCTCATACTCTTTGGAACAAATGGAAAAGCACCTCAGGCAGGATTGTCAGGGGAGGACATAGATTTCATCGTGGAGAGAAATATAACAATAGCCGGTTCAGTAGATGCCGCTGAGATCCATTACCTTAAGGCGCTGGATTATCTCTCCAAGTGGAACCGTCTTCACAGGGGAATACTAAGTAGAATGATCACTAATAAATTTGCTCCTGGTGAACAGGGGGTTTTTAGCAAAAAGCCACAGGGAGAAATCAAAAGCGTAATTAAATGGGAATAGGATATAGGTCAGGCAGTGAAAACAGAAATCTTTAGTGGGAAGGCGTTTTCGGGCAGCATAGATAGGGAAACTGAAAAGCTGGTAGAGAGGTTTGTCAGCATACAGGGAAGAAAACCAAAGCTTCTCATAATAGATCCCACACAAAGTGAAGAAACAAAAGTTTATGGCAGAAGTAAAATCAGGAAGGCTGACAGGCTTGGAATTGAAACTTTCCCACTTTTTCTCACTTCCCCTGATTCAAATGGAAACCCGCTTGAAATTATGGAAAACATAATTTCTGAAGTTAATCCAGATGGAATAATTGTGGAAAGACCATATCCATTCTGGCTTGATTCATTTTATATAGAACAGATAATACCAGAATATCTCGATATCGAGGGAATTTCAATAAAATCACAGGGAAAGAACATGATCGGGTACCCATATATTCTTCCAGCAACTGCTGATGCTGCAATGCGGATAATACTGAGTCTGGGAGAAGATCACAGTAAGAATGTGTGTATTATAAACAGGTCAACAATAGTGGGAAGGCCCCTAGCAATGGCTCTTCTGAATAAGGATTTTACAGTAACCATGTGTCATAGCAAAACCAGAGATCTGAAGTCAATAACACGTGCAAGTGATATAGTTGTTTCTGCCATAGGAAAACCAGGTTACATAACTGCAGATTTTATATCAGAGGGTGCTTCACTAATAGACATAGGAACAACTGAAGTGAAGGGTAACATTGTAGGTGATATAGATTATAATTCAGTATTAGGAAAGGCTGCATTTGTGACGCCTGTACCAGGTGGAGTTGGCCCAGTAACAACATCAGTATTATTCAGCAATATGATGAAAGCTTCCATAGACAGAATTGAAGAAAGGCTTAATTTTTGATCTCTTTTTGTTAACGGAATAGTCTGTGGGATAGAAATTCAACGGATAATTAATTAACTGGTAAGTTAATATCTTTTTTATGGCTCTATCTGAGAAGGAAAAATTAGTTAACTTTCTAAAATCTTCATTGAAGGATAAATCCGCAATTTTAGGGGTTAGCAGTGGAATTGACAGCTCACTGGTACTCATGTTACTTACGCTTTCCATACCAAAAGAAAAAATAATGCCCATATTCCTTCCAGAGTCATCAGTAAGTCAGAATGATTTAAATGATATCATTGCACTGGAAAAAGCTTCAGGCATTAAAATAAAGACAGTATACATAGAGAACATAATCAAGGCATACAGCAATTTACTGGAAATAAAGGATATGAAATCACTTGGAAATGTAAAGTCAAGAATCAGAATGACCGTTCTTTATTATTATGCTAATATCAACAGTGGAATGGTTGTGGGAACAACAAACCTGACAGAGTATATAACAGGATACTTTACGAAATTCGGTGATGGAGGCTGCGATATAGAACCAATCATTGGTCTTACAAAAACAAAGGTAAGGGAACTTTCTGCAGAAGTGGGTGTTCCAGAAAGCATAATAAAGAAGCCCCCCAGTGCAGGTTTATGGAAGGATCAAACCGATGAGAAAGAGCTTGGCTTTTCCTATTCATTAATCGACGAAGAGGTAGACTATTTCATCAGAAACGGAAGTTTCGAAGAAAATCATGTGGGTAAGAGGGTTAAATCCCTTTATGAGGCAAGCATGCACAAGAGAACACTTCCAGTGGGACCGGAAAAAGATTAACAATGCTGACACTTGAAAGTAAGGATTTCATTCAGCTCAGTTTGCTTCTAGTGATCGCATCTTTCTCTATTCCTATAGCTAGGAAGGTATCACTGGTTGAAATTCCAATTCTGATATCTCTGGGATTGTTATTTGGACCAGGTCTCGGAGTAATTAATCATAGCTTTGCGGAGTACATGATTCAGGATTTTGCAGGATTTGGCGTGGGAATACTCGGACTGGTAGTCATACTCTATTACGAGAGTCACAACATAAATTTTAGGGTAATAAGGAAGTTTCTTCTTAACATCATATCCCTGAATACAGTAGGTATGGTTGTTACTTCTGTAGTTGCGGGCGTATTCTTCTCACTGCTCACAGGTGCGCCATTTCTGATTGGATTCCTGTTTGGAGCAATAATATCCCCAACAGACCCTTCAACCCTAATACCGCTGTTCAGGAAGATTAAGATAAAGGATGATTACTCGGGCACACTCATTGGTGAAAGTCTTTTCAATGATCCACTGGCAATTATTCTTGTTACACTGGCTATATCATTCATTTATTCAGGATCTTCGTATTCTACACTTTTCAACAGTGTTACAGGTGCAGTGGGCATTATTGGTGGCATTCCACTTTTCCTTGTTATCCAGATAGCTGTCCCATCGGTATTTGGAGTTGCCATGGGCTTCGGAATTATATATCTCAATAAATACCTAAATTTCGAGAACCTTATTGTTGGTCTACTCCTTGGTGTGGTATTGTTTGAACTTACTGTGCTTTACGGATTAGGCATAACTCCATTCCCAGCAATCATTGCAACGGGTGCAATAGTCGGAACATTCACAGACAAGAGTATATTCTGGTCAAGGGAATCAAATTTTCAGGAAAACCTCTCTTTCCTGGCACAGGGTATAATATTCATTCTGGTGGGGAGCCTAATAACAATTGGTGACATTACCGGTTATTTGCTGCAGGGCTTTATCCTTACACTCATTGTCATTTTTGTGGTAAGACCAATGGCAGTATTTATATCATTACCACCTGGAAGATCCAAGAATAAGGGGCCAGCAAAAAGCTGGAGAACAAAAACTTTCATAGCGCTTTCAGGACCACGTGGTGTCGTTTCTGTGGTTGAAGGGGCAGTTCCCTATTCAATTGGATTATTGTCTGGTAATGCCTTACTGCTTAAATGGGGACTCGTACTTGAAATAGATGTTACTTTCATAGTATTAATATCAATCCTTTTACAGACAATATACCTCCCAATAGTAGCAGGGAGATTATTGCCCCAGGATGCAACTCAAACCTGAATTTCCTCTGTCATATCCAGAGACTGAAAAACCCTTCTCCTATCTTTATAAAACTGGTTTACCATATAATAGAAGTCCTTGTAGTTTGAAATTCCCTTTTCGATCATCTTATCCAATATCCTTGTCCTGAGGTCTATCTCTTTCTCAAGTTCATCCTCGAACTTCCCCTCCTTCTCGGCTATTTTCTTTATGGCATAACTGAAGCCGGAATAGTTCTGGGTATCTGACTGTTCATTGAGGATGAATGCATTATTGATCAGTATATCCTTGGAGATGCTATCCTGTCCTGCTATCTCTGAAATTGTCTTTATTCTCCTTCTTGATCCACGATCATCAGTTACATTCTGCAGTATTACTGCAACATCCAGTGTCAGGAGCAGATTTCGGGGAATGTTAATGGGTTTAGACTCCATCCTGTGAATGAAAGTACTAATATCATCTGCGTGGAA
>JAMDCG010000015.1 GCA_023489425.1 Thermoplasmatota archaeon | reverse complement strand
CAGGTTCAATTGTAAAAAAGGGAGAGGCAACAGGACTTGTAGTTGCAACTGGAGCTAAAACACTATTTGGACATACAGCAGAACTTGTCAGCAGCGCAAAATCAGAATCACATCTTGAAAAGCTCATCCTCAGCATTGTGAAATACCTTGCAGTTATAGATGTTATTCTTGTACTCGGCCTCGTCGTATTCTCGTTTATCTATAACGTTCCTCTTATCGATGCCATACCTTTCTCACTGGTAGTTCTGATAGCATCAATACCTGTTGCCCTGCCTGCAACATTTACGATCGCAACTGCATATGGTGCAATAGACCTTTCAAAAAAGGGTGCACTTGTTACAAGGTTGAATGCAGTTGAGGACGCTGCTTCCATGGATTCCATATGCTTTGACAAAACCGGTACGCTTACAAAAAATGAACTGACAGTGCAGGAACCTGTTCTATTTGAATCCTCCAGAGAAGATATTACAAGATATGCAATGCTTGCATCAGATGAATCCAGCCTCGATTCAATAGATCTTGCAATCATAAATTTTGGGAAATCAGCAGGAGTAAATATGGAAGGGTACAGGATAACTGATTTCACACCCTTTGAACCAGCCACAAAGAGGACACAGGCAAAGGTTGAAACGCCTGATGGAATGATCACTGTCACAAAGGGCGCACCACAGGTTTTAGCCACCATGTGTCCTGGAATCAAAGTAGATGAGGTTATGGAAAAGGCCAGGGAACTTTCTCTAAGAGGATATAGAACAATTGCTGTGGCGGTAAATGATGGAACTACCTGGAAATTCAGTGGACTCATTCCCATGCATGATCCTCCACGGGATGACTCGAAAGAACTCATAGGAAAACTGAGGGACATGGGTATTGTACCTAGAATGATTACAGGTGATTCTACACCCATTGCAGAGGAGATAGCAAAGGAGGTTGGTATAGGACAGAATGTAAGCAGGGTTTCTGATGTTATTTCTGGAAAAACGAAGGTAGATGACTGCAATGCTTTTGCAGAGGTATTTCCGGAGGATAAATTTTCCATTGTAAAAATCCTGCAGAAGGAGGGACACATCACAGGAATGACTGGTGATGGTGTCAATGATGCTCCAGCACTGAAGCAGGCAGAGGTTGGTATTGCAGTTGCCTCGGCCACAGATGTTGCCAAGGCTTCAGCCAGTATAGTTCTTACCCATGAGGGGCTGACAGATATAGTCAGTGCAGTCGAGGACGGAAGGAAGATCTTTCAGAGAATGCTTACATACACTCTTAACAAGATAATAAAAACAGTACAGGTTGCAATTTTTCTCACAACTTCTTTCTTCATATTCAGATTCTTCGTCACAACACCCTTTGATATAATCCTGCTACTTTTTGCGAACGATTTCGTTACAATGTCCATCGCAACTGACAATGTGAGATTCTCAAAGAACCCTGAGAAGTGGAATGTGAGATCGCTTGTTGGATCCTCCTTTAGCCTTGCAATGTTCATTGTTGTGGAATCCTTTGCTATCCTGATTATAGGAATGAGGCTTGGCCTAAACAACAATCAGATCCATACATTCATATTTGACATGCTGATCTTTTCTGGCCAGTTCACCGTCTATATGGTTAGGGAGAGGGGGAGATTCTGGAATTCAAGGCCAAGCAAATGGTTACTGTCTGCGACAGTTGCAGATATAATATTTATCAGTCTGATCTCATGGCTGGGAATACTGGTTACTGCTATTCCACTGCGTGATATTCTACTGGTTCTCGCCCTTACGTTCCTCTCAATGGCCATAATTGATCTTGGTAAAAATTATATTTTCAGGCATTATGGTATCTGATTTAAATAAACAAAAAGTACCTGAAGTGATACAAAATCATTTTAATTTTGTGTATAAAATTCTATCAGTGTTTATCAGGTTCCCTTTCCAGAAAACCACTCATCCACTGTTGAATTTACCCTCAGTGATCTGGTCCCAGGAGATCTTTGTATTATACCTTTCACTATCATGTCCTGAAAGATTGCATGACCCAGTGATCCGCCAAGATGTAGTTTTCTCTCTGATACATCCCTGCATCCATAGGCAAATATCCTGCCATGCTTCTTCTTTACGGGTATATTTACACCTAAGTTCTTAAGGCTGTCTTCGCCTAAATTGGTAAGTAGAAATGTGGGTTTATCACTATTCTCAACTGCTATCCATCCTCTTCTGAGAAGTTCCTCAAGAAGATACACCCCAATTTTTCCCGCCAGATGATCATAGCAGCACCTTGCATAAGAAAAACTATCTGATGAGGGAACTATAACATTCATTTCCCCATGTAAGCTTCTGTTCATCTTCCCTGAAAGATCCTCTGCCCATGACAAAAGGGATTCCATCACCTCTGGTACGATGGAATAAATGATCTCCTTTCCTGAACGAAAGGAATCTACAATGCCTGCGTTCTGTAACATGGATAGATGTGTGGAAACCTTCGGCTGCGCAATTCCTGTTTTCTTTACAATCCCTGTAACATTAGATCGCCCCTCAGCCAGGATCTCAATGATAGCTAACCTTTCTGGATTTGATATGGCTTTGATAACGCTGCTAATCTGTTCCGCTGAAATATTTTTCATTTATTTAACAACCATTGTTGATCACATATTATGTTTTTCGGATATGTCAATCAGTTAACATAGAATTTTAAGATGGCAAAGACATGGATAAGAATGAACATGAAAAAAATACTGAATTGAGCCGGTCAGATGTTTCCCATATCAGGGGAAACTTTTTGAATATGAATAATGTTATGGAAAAATCTGGGGTTACCCATGATGTTATCACAAAGTGGCATGATAGAGGTGAGTTTCCTGAGCCTACCTATGTGACGCAGGATGGTGTACTTTGGTACCCACCATATCTTGTTATTCTTGTAGAAAGGAGTCTCCGTAATGATACAAATCCAAAATACGAATTTTTACTGGACGCGAAAAAGGTACTGGAGAAACCGGGATACGTATACAGGTTTGGACAGGTGGAAGAAACAGGTACAGATGATCAAGACGCAGAGAAAATGTGGGATGATTTTAAATCTGGCCTCTATGGGGCCTGCCTTAGAAAACCTGACCCCAAAAGTATTATGGCAAAAGGTAGCCTTATAAAGACCATAAAGGAACTGTTAGCTAATCCTGATCCGGAAAGTGTTGAATGGT
>JAMDCG010000010.1 GCA_023489425.1 Thermoplasmatota archaeon | reverse complement strand
GCAATTGCCACAATTACAGTAATTTTACATCATTGCATTGCAACGTTCATCTTCTTATCGTTTCAATTATTTGACGGTATTCTGCCTCAGATATTTCTCCTTTTGCGAATCTTTCTTTTGCGATGTCCTCTGCTCTTGCTGCTTTTTCAACAGGTCTATAAGGTTCCGGGCTTCTAATGATTTCAAAAATGAAGTAAATGAATACCAACCCTATGATTACTGATATTACACCAATGATCGGCATTATGATTCCCACACCATAGAATCCTCCCATCATTCCATAGGGCCCATAAGTTCCTTTGTAGTAGCTGCCTCCAAACAGGACAGAGACAATTATCGCTACTGCAGCAACTGCCGAAACAAGCGCAACAAGAATCCACATCAGGTGTTCAACTTTTTTTTCCATGAAGTTTAATATGGTGGAAAGACACTTAAGTTTTGTTTGAAACATGTTTCATGAAACTAATTGGAATAGGTTTCAGTAAGGATTATTTCATTTGTTACCCCCTTTCTTACCTTAACAATCACTCCTTTATTCTCCAATGCTGTCAGGGTTCTGGATATGGATGTTTTTGAGACATTTACTGTTGTCACTATCTTACTTTGAAGCATTTTACCTCCGTTTTTCTTTAGGAGGTCTATAATTTCAAGTTCTAGATCCGTAAAGTACTCCGGGTTCATTTCGGCCATTGAATCTGAATTAGCTGTTGGGCGTACTTCATCTGGCTTGGATAAGAACACAGTTCTGTACTCTGTATGTTCAGGTTGAAACATGGGATACAAAGTCATCATTCCTTTTATAGAAAGTGCTGAAATTGCAAGGTTAATAATTAATACCCCGATAAAAAGATAAAAAAAATCTTCAGTCACCCTACCCTCGAAGTAAACAACAATCACAAAAAATGTTACAGATATTACTATGATAAGTAGCGAGAGCAAGAGAGATATACTGTAGAACATAACCCGTCTTATAACCTGTGACCTCCCGGATACTGGAAATGTACTATCCTTGCTCCTTTTCATAAATTGATACACCTTATTAATTATTAGATATAAACTGTATCCTATATCCAGTTGAGAGTTAATATTTCGAAATCACAACCTGATGATTCTATGCCGCACGCAGTCTTCCATTGCTGTTCAGGCAAAGGAAACAATTGCTCATTTATCAGTATAGCGTGCCTATATCCTCATGATTCCTGCCTATTAGTTTTCCATCCCTGAATCGTTTCCAGTTGAATATTTTCCAGTCAAACATGCACTCTCCTGGATTCTTTGCCTGGATCATATCTGACATAATATTTCCAATGGCTGGTGATAGTTTGAATCCGTGTCCGCTGAGGCCAGCACAAACATAAACTTCCCCAAGGTCCAGATGAGACAGGTCATCCATTATAGGTTCTCCATCTGGAGTCATGTCATATCTTCCACTGACTGTCGATATATATTCAGCATCATTCATGTTCGGTAACCTTCTTGAAATATTTCCCAGATATTTTTCCATGAACTCTTCGCTGGCTTCATCAAATATCTGTTCCTCACTATCCGTTGGAATCCTGTCAATTCCAGGATCGAGGCTTCCCACTGCAGTTACTGTATCGCCTTCCATCTTGTAATATGAAAGCTGGGCTATATCCCAGAGTACCGGTTTGGTACCCTTGTATGATTCCGGTCTTCTCAGATATATCACATTGTGTCTTGTTGCAGTGATGGGAAGTAGCTCATTTTCTTTCACTCCTGAATCTCTGAGGATCTTATTTGTCCAGATATTTGTTGCAAGAACTACACGATCAAAGACTCTTTCTGTTCCATCCGAAAAATAAACTCTTGTGCCCTTCGCATCCTTCTTAATTCTATTTGCTCTTTTATTGATATTAATTGTGGCTCCAAGTTCCCGTGCTCTGGACGCAAATGAATTGGAGGTTGCTACGGGATCTGCGTAACCACTTTGAGGTTCATAGGTAATGTAATCGAAATTCTCCATATTTATTGGATTATAAAACAACTTCAATTCATCCTTCCCTATCTCTTCTATTTGAACTCCAATTTCTTTAAGCATGTCAATATTCTTTTTCTCGGACTGTATATCTGATTCTGGAAATGCATACACCATCCCTGTCCTTGTATATCCTGAATATCCAATTTCAGAGAAGTTGCTCAATAGCTCAAGGGAGAATTTTGCCATACTGGCAACAGTTTCATTGCTGTAATGAGTTCTCACCAGCGCACTGGACTTTCCGGTGTTACCACCGGCAATTCCATTCATATCAACGAGGGTAACCTTCATTCCATCCCTGCTCATTGAGTGGGCAATACTGGTGCCTGTACTTCCTGCTCCTATTATTACGGTTTCACCTGAACTAAAAGACATGCATTTATATCTCAAGCTGTTTAAATATTCTTTTGCGTTTTTAAATGGGCGGAGAATCAGAATTAATAAGGCTTGTTCCATTTTCTATAATTCGTTTTTCAATACTATCAGGGTACCATATTGCCAGGTACTCACTCATCATAACCTCAACAGGTTCTAACTTCATTTTTTCTACTTCTTTCTTTGCATCTAAGAATATTTTGGAGAGGTCTTCCTCCGGAATTCGGCTGAACATCCTGACAAACCTCGATGAATATCTCATCCTGTCTATGAAACTCTCTGGGTTTGTTTTTCTATTATATTCCCTGATCTGTATCCTCTCATCCGGTGGAAATTTTCCAGTCAGCTCCCCCTCAGAACGATTGTGAAACCGCTTTCCAGGTTCAAGTTCATATCCATATCTCTCAGCAACTTCCCTTACAATACCAAACAAATCATTTCTCCTGTAGGTCACTGAATCTTCAACATTCCTTCTTTCCCTGACAAACGTGATGATATACTTTCTAGAAACTCTGGCAGCCTCCCTGAAAACCCTATCAATATCTTTTATAAGATGGAAAACATGAACCGTTATCACGGCATCAAAGGATTTGTCCAGGAATGGCAGGTTTGTCGCATCACCTATGACCAGATGATTCAGGCCCTTCTCACTGGCTTTCTGAAGCATCTTTCTTGAAATATCAACACCTGTTATATCAATTCCATGGTCCTGCAATGGCTTCATTATTCTACCCGTTCCGGCACCAATTTCAAGAATATTCCTGCAATCCCTCAGTGCATGCAATAGAACGTTAAGTTCCATGTCATCAAGCTTTCCCCGGGTGTTATCATAATTTTCAGCTATGTAATCAAACACAGGTTCCTGATCTTCCATGGTATTACATGCCAAACGAAGGACTTATAACTATTCTTTTCACCTCTTCCTTATGGCAAGGTATACGGACCCAATAATCATGGCTGCCACAATCGCTCCTATAGTTCCATAGACTTCGAGATAAAAATACACAGTCAGGCTTGGAACCCTAGTTAATTTCACTTCAAAATTCCTAGAATTCCCAGGTCTCAGTGAGAAATCACTATGGAAGGAATTGTAGCCGTTAGCCTTAACCACAAGCTGGAAATAACCAGCCTCCTCACTCACATTGAATGCACCATTTACAGATTTTATCACCTTTCCATTAATTGTAAGGATTGCATTTGCGGGTAGTAAATTACCTGATATATATGCATAATGATAGTAGCCTATCTCCTCCGTCAGGTTTTTGCCATTAACCCTGATAGACATGTTCCCGATTACATTGTAGTAACTCTGCAAGTTTGGGAGGGTGAATCTGTAGGTACCATTTGGCAGGCTGAAAATAATACCTGATGTAATTGAGTAGACCGTTTCAGTCCCATCTTCGGTAATACTCCATTTTGTCCCAGATGAAAGACCCTTCTCCGTGAAAGATATATTGAATGTTACAAGGTAAAATGCTACGGTAACGTTCTCTTGCCTGCCATCAACTGATATCTTGTTTTCATGGTAATATGGAGCATATATCTTGTTTGAACTGGCCACAGAATAGGACAGTGTGCCATTTGGAATCCTTATGACGAATTTATCCACCGTTATGCTACCGGATGGCCTGAGTCCAGTAACATTGACATACCATGGCAGACCTGAAGGCAATCCCGTTTCGTTATATGTAACTAAATAGGAGAAATAAAAGGATAGATTTGCAATCTCTGTTCTTCCATTCACAACCAGGACGCTCTCGTATGGGAAGAGAATATAATTCACATTATTGCTGTAGCCAGAATAGATATATGTTCCGTTTGGGAGATTCCGGGAATATTCACTGGTGCTGATTGGTCCTGCTGTCTTTCCAGTTACATTCAGGAACCACCTTGAAACAGATGGTAATCCGGTCTGTCTGAAAGTTATTCCATAATAGTGCTGCACATTGTATACGTATACTGACGAAATCCCAGGTTCAACAGCATAGATATACTGGTTTCTCTCCTCGAAGCTGGTAATACCGGGGAACATGCCATCAGAATCTGGAATGATATACGGGGCACTCCCAGCCAGACTTAGATTTGTAGGATTTATGATCCAGACCTCGCCTGCTGTCCCTGAAGTATCTATATAGTCAAGCCTGTTTAATGAGTCAAATGATGCATGGATTGCTATCCCGGTTAAATCAGGACCGTTGCTGAATGAATTATCGGTAATGTTAAATGAAATCAGTTGATAATTGTTACCTGTAATACCGGATATGAGAAGCACAGAGCCCAGGCCGGAGTTGAATATTGATAGAGGCCTGACATTTCCAGGTAAATGGAAATATGATACGCTGCCTGTTGATACGCTCAATTTATCAACCGTTTCTGCAGTGCTGTTAACTGCATATATGTTCCCCCCAGAATATGTATAATAGGGAGAGTACCCTTCAAAATTTCTTCCGTTGAAAACATCACTGATCGCACCAGACGTTCCATTGATTTCGTAGAACTGTGATCTGTTGTTGAAAATAAGAAGATCACCAGTTTCCGGCATAATTTCCATCAATGCATCCTTTCCCTCTAGTTGTGCCACTGTAACATTCATGATGATATTCATTGTAGATGGATTTACAAATGTAATATTCCCGGTTTTCATGCTGAATATGTAGATGTGATCTGTATAGTTATCATAAATAGTGTCATAAGGTTCGGAATTCCTTCCAATTTGCACACTATTATAATAACGGTCAGTAGTGAGATTGAGCACATTCATAGTCCCAGTGCTGAAATCAATTGTGTACATCCTGCTAAGTGAGCTGTCTATGGCCGCTGTATCAGTTCCAGTCTCCAGGAGAGGCTGGCTTAAGTTGAGGTTATATACGGAACTGCCTCTTACGTAAGATTTGAGTTCTGGTGTTGCAGTATAGATCTCATTGAGCAGAGTTTCATTTGCATTTGTTTCAAATTCTACAGGAAGAGAATAAAGGGATTTCCCATACACTGTGAAAGAATAATTGCCAGGATATCCTCTTTGATCACCAGCTGTTGAGGGAGATGCCTTATAGGTACCATTTATGAGTGAAACAGTCAGAGAATTCCTTTCAGTATAAAATGATCTGTTTCCAATTTCCGCCGACCATTTCTGATCGCTGGGAAGTCCGCTCTCCAGGAGAGTTACTCTGTATGATTCAAGGTAAGCACTAATTCCATAATTATCAGAACCATTCATGTTTGTTATGAACCATTGATCATATCCTGTTCTCATCCATTCCAGGTTCGTTACTGTACCATCACTCAGGTAACTGTTTATTCCTAGCAGATGAGTGCTGCTCTTCACAAATACGCTACGGCCGAATGGAAGCAGGAGGAAGGATGTGTTTGCATCTGATTTCATGGAAAACACTGAACTCTCTCCAGCTGAAGGCGAAACAAAACCGAATTCTGGATCAAGTACTCCATTCTGCACAGTTATAGGTGGTTCCGGTACCGTAAGTGACGAGTATGGATCAATGTAACTGTAATTCTCTGATCCTATTATGTAGGCACCGCCAGGGAGGGGTATTTTTATAAATGTACCATTCACTCCAAATGTGAGGAAGGTACCAATCATGCCATTAGACGAGTTCAACAAAGACTTCAATTCAAGATAAGACGGGAATGAAGTGAGGCTGAGCTTAAGCTTACCTGAGATTTCATAATTCCTGAACAAACTCCCCGATTGATATGAAGAATACTCTGCTTCCACAAGAATATAACCGCTCCACTGGGAATTAGAATTCAACGTGAGATTCAATATCCCGTGTATATGGTATATGGGATCGCCAAGCTGGTCAGAAACTGTATATTGCTGTTCAATATCAACGGTTCTGCCCCCAGGTACCGGTTTGCCGCTTCTTTGATCTGTAAAATTAAGGGAGGAAATATTTACCACATTTTCCACACCTGAAAGAGCCACTGGATTATTCTTGAAATCCTGATCAAGCAGGAATTCTGTGAAATTATACGCATTGATGGAGCCCCAACCAGTTACCAGATTATATCCGTATACTGCCCTGTAAAGTGCGTTACCTCCGTGATTAACGTTATAAAAAGGTTCCAGTGGTAGATAAACCTGATCAACACTACTGGTTGTGTACGATAGGTTCTTTACACTGGAATTTCCAAAAAATTCCTGATTTGCTACCTTATATATTGAAGGATTGAGATATCCCAGGTTTTGCTGCCCGTAGTGATTGAGAACCGCATTAATATCTGCTATTATTCCAGCTTCAGTCGGTGATGCAACACTTGTTCCCGCTACAGAGCATATGGATTGAGCCCCATTCACAGTAACGCACATAAGAGTGTTATTTGCCATTGATGCAATATCTGGAACACCGAGTCCTGCACCTTTTATAACATCGTTTGCTTCAGTATCTCTCTGCCATGCTGTTTCACTGAACACCTGACTTATTCCACCAACACTCCCGATTGGATCTACTGGAATCGTGAGCAGTTTTTCATATTCATACCATGCTGACTGGCTCTTTATGTGCAGGTTTCCGCTTAATTCCAGTGTGGTGCCTCCTACCGACGTGATTCCGAAGCTGTCATAAGCCATTGAAGCAGGGAAGTTAAGGAAATCGTTTGTATAATTTGAATTGGCGCTATATTCTGAGCTGGCTGAATTATCTCCTGAATCACCACTGCTTGCAAGGACTGAGATCCCCCTTGCCTGTGCTTCCTGCAGATATTCAAACCATGCAGTATCATTGAACTCTGCTGTGCCCCATGAATTTGAAATCACTGAAACATTGTTCAGTCCCTTCTCGGTAGCATTTGGATTCAGTATGTACGCAAAGGCAGCGTTAAGGCAGGCTTCTGTCGGAGTGGGACCATAAACGTTGTAGATGTTAGACCCCGGTGCAAGGCTACCGATCATCTCAAGATCAAGTGTATTTTCGAGTGTTACACCTGAAGTATCATCATTTGCAGACTTTCCTGGATAAGCTGCTCCTCCTATGGGTACGCCATGTAATACTGAATGTGGCTCACCTGCAGGAATAGTAGAATTGTAGTAATCGTAAATATTGGAGGGATTGAAAGGACCAACTTTCTGGCCTGTACTGGTGTTTCCTGCCCATAATATTGTGGCAACTACCGTATTTGTTGGATATGTGACGTTGTAGAGAGGTGCGGTACAGTACGCGACCTGAAGATCAGAACCATACAGGTATTGCACTCCGGAAGTTACAATAGGCGCAGGGTAGCCATTCACATAGTTTTTAGCACTGGAATAATCTGTCCCGATCAACCGATGGCTCAGGGAGGCAGTCTGGGCTACCGGTTTATTGCTCAGGCCAGATATCTGAGAAACCTGGGCCTCTATTAAACGTGGGAGGGAAGGCATTTCCACGGCAAAATAATTAATCTCACCATTGCTCCTATTTTCCACTATTTGAGTTTGAAATATGCTGTCAATCGTATTCGAGGGGGCACATAACATCATAGATATTCTATCAGAATATGTTCTAACCTTCACATTACTGAATGTAGAAAAATAATCAATTGCCATAGTGTATATTCTGCCTGATACCGAGAAGTTTTCGGCGAACTCCCTCCTTGTCATATACCTGTGATAAAGCTTACTTGAGGAATCTGAAAGTTCAGTTAAATATGATTCCAGTCTGCTCTCATTCTGGAGCCTGAAAGTAATCATTACATTCATCTTGCCTTCATAAGATGTATTCGAAATATTTCCAGTCCTATCAATTTTGTATGGGACGTTCGTTCTTGAACCCAGTTCGTTGCATAGAATTTCTCGTTCGTATGTATTTCCCTTAAAACCCGTTTCAGAAACCGAATTTTTATTAATTCCCTGATTAATGGATGTGACTGCGAAAGTAGAAAATACCATCAGGAATACTATCACTAATGAAATGACGAATTTTTTTCTGTGAGTGGGAAATGACATGCTTTAGTTTAATAGTGAAAAGTATGATAATAAGCTTTTCCAATCATTGAGCCGTGGTCCTGTTAGGACACCACTCATTGCCAAAAATAAACCTAGATCCTCCTTCTCGATCTCCTGTCAAGGAACAGGTAAGCAATCGACAGTAAAACAAGTGGAGAAATAAAGATAGCCGAACCAAGGGCAATTGTTGAAACAGGTGGATAATGTTCGATTACAGGTGGGATAGCTATGTATACAAAGTGATGAGTGCCGTTTACGAAAAACTCTATGGGAAATGTAACTGTTCCTGAGGAATAGTCTACCTGCACTGTGGCCAAATAACTACCATTTGAAAGTTGCATTTCTATAAACTTTCCGTCCGCTCCCATAGAAATACCGTCAGTGCAAATTTTCCACGGTGTTGTGTTTGAATATACATCCCTTTCAAACAATACAGTGTAGAGAACTCGCCTAAAGGCTATACTCAGGTTAGTTCCGTTTTCACTCACATTTATGTTTCCACTTATGGAGGAGTTGAAAATTTTGTTTGAAGATTGTGCCGTATATTGATAAGAGCCCTGTGGAACCATTGATGTGTATGTATTCGAAGAGATGGGACCAGAATGGATTGAGGTTGTTAGGTTTAAGAACCATGTGGTACCAGTCTCCAGACCGGTTTCTCTTATGCTTACTGGGTATTCTGGTTTGAGCACAAGTATGGATATGGTTCCCTGTGATGGGTCAGTTAGCAAAATATCTCCGTTGTCCCTTGAAAATGCCAGGCACTTCTGATTTGAGGTCGATACTATGTAATAAGACGGAGTTTCAATATTACTCTGGAAAATCAGTATCTTTCCATCATATGTCATGTAGAAAACTTCCCCGTTCAGGGGATTGTTAAACAGCATTCCACCCAGTGTATGCGGTGTATTTATGTGAGATAATTTTCCTGTGGATGGATTGAATATAGTGAGTGAAAAAGATCTGTTTGAAATATATACCTGATTATTTGCAATGCAGTAAAGCAGGTAATATGGATTATTAATATTCAGATCCGTTATGCTGGCATTAGCCTTTCGAGTGTGAATTATGTAAACCTTATTTTCAAGCTCATTGGCTATGAACAACTCTCCACTTTCTGGATCATATGATAAAGAGGTGACTCCTTTTCCAGTTTTATAACCATAATTTACAATCCTTGAATTCATTCTAACCACAGAGATATTCCCTGACAGGTAATTGGAAATAAAGGCTGTTCCATTTTCCGGGTTGAACACTATATCTGAAGGATCTTCACCAACGTTGACATTATACAGGACTTTGTTGGTTAATGGAGATAAAACAGTAACACTGTCAGATAAAGAATTTATAACATATATCTCTCTGTTAAAAGGATTAATCCTCATCAGTTTAGGAGATATCTGAACTGGTACTATTGAAACTATGTTGAAATTACTGCTATTTAGAATCAGTATATCATTCCTGTATTCCTGAGTTATGTATATGTATCCATTTAATGTGCAGTAAATTGCTGAATATGGCGAATATGTTGTATTGATGGTTTTTATTATTGAGAAAGTTGAAAAGTTGAGAAACGAAAGACTGCATGAAACGAATTCGTTAATGAAAATGAGGTTGTAAGAAGGAATGAGAGTAAATGAAACCGGAAAAGATGAAACATTATACATATTTCCCATGGACATTGTTGTAAGGTTAAGATAAGAAAAAGTGCTTGATATGGAATCTGACAGGTATATCCTGTTATTCAGGCTGCAATAGAATAGCTTTCCATCAAGTGTCGTCTGAATTTCATTACCCGGAATCAATGTGTTTCTATCAATACAGAGTATGTCAGGTCCCGCGGCTGACGAAATATAGAGTTTTCCTGTCAGTGGATCACAGGTAATTCCGCTTATGATTGCCCCTGTATTAATGGTTTTAACAGTTTTCTGAGTGCTGATATTTATCACGCAGAGGCTCTCACTTTCGTTAGTAATTACGAATAAATATTCATCATTTTCACTAACATAACCATCTGTTGGGCCATATTTTGTGTGGATTGAACCAACGCCTTCGCAGTCTGTTGCATTAATAACTGAGATATTTTTACTGACGTCATTAAAAATATAGAGCCTTTGATCTGTTGGATTCAACACAAGTGAGTAAGAATTTATGCCCACTGGTATATCCTTTACAGTCCTTTCAGTTGTAGGGTTTAAAACTACCACGTAGTCATTACAGATGCTGGAAATAAATATTCTATTATTGGTTTCTGAGTATACCATGCAGGACGCCAGGGTATTGACGGGTATCTGGTCGACAATGCTCTTTGTGGATGTATTCACGATACAAACACTACTTGAAAACAGCTTTATTACATAAATGAGGTGATTTACTGGATCATATATGGAATCATATGGTTGCCTCACGTTTCCATGATTACAGTAAAATCCCTTAATCAAACTGTGGTTTGTAAAAACATAAGTTTCTGAATTGTAGTTGGTGGATAAGTTAACCGGCTCATTTTCAGATAAATTTTTTACCGTGTTTACCCGTGAAGATGATTCTGGGGCTTCAAATGTTGTTTTATAACTATAAGATTCATGAGGAAGCAATGCAGGAGTCATCATAAATGCTATAACCATGAAGATCAGGATTATAAGCAGTCTATGGTGAATTCTCCACACCACTGATCAAAGTAATCTAAACTAATATATTTTTCCAAAATCAATAGTAGAATCTTGTTTTCTCACTGAATATTAAACATAAGTAGTTCATGGAGAAGAATCACCAGTTTTTATCAATTATTACTGACCAATTGTTGTTATCTTATTTATTTCGGTTAACTTTTCATTCAGGAGTCCGTCCTGAATATCTTATCATTCCTATAGACATGAATAGAAGAGGAATCAAAATTGCTGACAATATGATGGTTAAAGGGTCCAGGCCAAGGAGATTGGTATGATATTCCATCTTTATTCCAAGTAAAGGAGAGGAAGATAGATATTTATTGAGCTGAATGTCACTCTCCAATGGTATTATGTCTCTTATGAAATTGTAATATGTTGCATAGGAGTTATGTGGAGCTAGAAGGTAGGTTCCACCACTCTGTAACATACCGGAACTGATGATGAAAAAATATGCCGATGTAAGAATGCTGAGTAGGGGAAATAGAGCCACAAAGAAAGCATTCAGCATGCCATTTTTCCATGAAACATGAAAACTTCCCAGGAAGACATAGATAGATGTAATGGCAAAGGCGGCAAAAATTTCTGTTGCTCCCACATAAATTAGATCGAGTGGATTCAGGAATATGCCAAAGGAGAGTTTCCAGAAGAGATCCGAGAGAAGGAATGAAATTGCTGAGGCAAGAAGCATGAAGGCTACTGAGGAAATAAAAGTGGCTATGATGAATTGAGATCTCTTAACTGGCAGGGATAGAAACCTGTAGAGAACTTCTCTTTTCTGGAAATAAGTGAATGATACAATTATGCACAGTGAAGAAAAACTTATCAGGAGAGCAGGTCCAATATTAGCATATGGGCTGGCTTTGTTTTTGTAGGAGAGAACAGATGAATCAACTATTATTCTGACTTGGGAATCTCCAAATCGGAAATCACCGTACCCCTTTTCATTGAGAGAATCAAGAAGTTGAAAGTTTTCAATAGAGTAAACGATACCAGGAGTGCCATCATGAACAATAGGCACGGTCAACCCAGAATTATCCGGATCTGTAACTGTGATGTTGAATTTCCCTCTCTGCGAAGGCAAGGTATAAAAAATCTCTGAAAGCCCATAATATCCAAGTTTTGAAGTCGGAAGGGTGTAAAAATACATGGTTGAAATATGGGAATTCTCAGAATAATCCGTCTTATGGAAACTGAAAAATACATCATTTTGAACATTTGTACCATTTGGAATCCGGAAGGAATTTATCTGGTAATTTTGAATAAAAATTTGATTCAAAGATACATTTCCATATTGTTTCAGCTTTGAATATATAAGGTAGTCAATATGAGATGAGTTAATGAATATCCCTCCTCCATTATTAGATATTGTATTGTAAAATATTGAAACACTGCTACCTAAATGATCGGAAACTGGTTCACCCAAAACAATAAATTCTGCAGATATGCTTAGATTCACCCCAGTTCTGTTTAATGCTTCAAGAGAATTGCCTATCAAAATGAAGCAGACTGTATTATTTTCAATAATGGTATCATTCTTAGGTTGGATATTCCCGAGAAAGTAGTTGTTCGATATATTCCTAGAAATTTCGGTATTATCAAACGCAAATGCCGGGACAAGTAATATTGAGGCAAAGAGAATAACAAGTAAAATTCTGGGTCTCAAGTTTCTTCTAAGAGCAATAATAATTAACTTAGGGAATGACAACATCATAACATGAAAAATTACTATATAAAGCCCTATACAGTCAAAAATTTTACCGAAGGACAAGAGTCAGGCAGGTCAGTACAGGCATAATTTCTTTTAAGAATGTAATAAATATTCCTGTCTTATTTTAAAATCAGTGTACCTCTGTTAGTTATAACATTCAGAGTCAAACGAAGATGATAGTTACCGCCTGTCCAGCAAAACATTAATGAAGATAATTATAAATTCAGATCTGGCATTATGAGGATATGGATGAGATGAGAAGGGATCTTATGGATCCCTTTCCCTGGTACGCAAGAATGAGGTCAGAAAACCCTGTATATTATGATCCGGAATATAAGCTTGTAAACGTTTTCAGGTATAAGGACGTCAAAGAAACACTTGGAAATTTCAATAATTTTTCGTCACAGTTCGGTAAGGCTTTTAATCCTGCAGGAGGACCCATATCTGAAAGCATCATAAACCTTGATCCTCCAAAACACACGAAACTCAGGAATATTGTCTCAAAGGCATTTACACCCAGGACAATTGAAAAAATGGCCCCACAGATCAGGGAAATAGCAGATAACCTCCTGAATTCAAAGAAGGGGCATGAAGTGGATATTATCAAGGGATTTACCTCTCCTCTCCCCATCACTGTTATTGCGACCATGCTCGGAATACCCCTGAAAGATATGGATAAGTTCAAGAAATGGTCAGATATAATAATTGGCGGTTCAGAAAGATCATTTACTGATTTTCCAAAGACCATAGAGGATATGACAAGATATTTCCAGAATCTTATGATCGAAAAGGAGAATAACCCTGACCAAAGTCTTGTTTATTCTGTATTGAATGCAGAAGTGGATGGGGAAAAACTGACAATGATGGAAAGTCTAGGGTTTTTTATACTTCTACTTGTAGCTGGAAATGAAACCACAACCAACCTGATCTCAAACGCTCTCCTTACATTCAATGAATATCACGGTACTTATGATGCCATACGTGGAGATTCTAAACTCATTCCACAGGCTCTGGAAGAAGTGCTGAGATACAGGAGTCCCGTGCAATCCATTTACAGGGTGGCAAGGGTTGATACGGAACTCAGTGGAGTTCCGGTCAGGAAGGGGAGCATAATGGTCCCATGGATCGGTTCCGCAAACAGGGACGAAAGTGTTTTTGAAGATGCCGATAAATTCATGATGGAAAGGAAGGATAACAGGCACATAGCCTTTGGCGAAGGTATCCATTACTGCCTTGGTGCCCCTCTGGCAAGGCTTGAGGCTAAGATAGCCATGGAGTGCATGACTGAAAACTTTGAATCATATGAAATACTCAGGGACAGGAAGATGATCCCTCAGGAAAGCACAATAGTGTATGGATTCAGGGAACTCTGGGTTAAACTGAATTAGGCATGAAAGCAATGAAAACAGAATCCTGTAATGGAATGAGAAATAGTGGTGCCCTATGATAACAACAGTAATATTTGACATGGATGGGACACTTCTGGATAGTGAAACCCTTTCAAGAATAGCAACGGATTATGGGTTTCAGGAAGTCTTCGGGAGAAAATTAACTGATGAGGAGCATTCTAAACTCATTGGAAGGCCGGTGCAGTTACTGATGAAAGAGTTCTATGATCAGAGGGGAGAAATAGCCTATATCAAGGGACGGGAATTTTTTGAGAAGCATTTAAAGAGTATATCTCCATTTGAAGGCGTCATAGAGCTGCTCAATTATCTCAGGGAAAGAAGAATCACGATGGCAGTGGTAACGTCAAGTCACCGTGATACAGCATATCTATTGTTAACAATGACTGGCCTGATAGATTATTTTAATGCAGTTGTAGGCCAGGAAGACACGGTATACCATAAACCCGAGCCTGATCCAATAAACAGATGCATAGAAAAAATAGGTGCTAGCAGGGAAAACACCATATATGTGGGTGATCAGCCCTATGATATCATCGCTGCAAGAGCTGCAGGAATAAGAAGTGTAGGGGCAACGTGGGGAAGTGGAATAGAAGAAATTCTGAGGGAGCACAATCCAGACTTTATATGCAGAAATATGGACGAGTTCATTTCTGTGTTAAGGAAAGCCTAGTTGACAGTACTTCTTAATTTCTTGTAAACTTCCAGCATTTCAAACCCTTTTTCATATCCCATTCTTATCTCATTATAATTTAGTTTGGACATCACCTTCCTGACCTTTTTCTCATTCTGAAGGCCAAGTAAGGGTATTGAAATGAATGCTGCCGTTGATAGCAATCCAGTATTTCCAAAGGCCTTACTCATATTCTTAAGAAGTGGAAGAAGTATGCCAGATACATACTTTCTTGATTCCGGGTTCCTCATCATTGTTATTACAGCAGATGGGGCATCCTGTTTCTTGATCTTTCCCTGTATAAGCAGCCTGATTATTTTTTTGTGATTCTTCTTCCCACTTATCCAGCCCATTGCCATTATGAGAGTTTCTCTATCAGAATCGTCTTCTGCCTCCTCCAGTTTGCTTACCATTTCAGCCAGGTCCGTTGAAACTACAGCCTTAGACACGGCTACCAGCTCTCGTTCATCAGGTTTCAGGTTGAAATAATCATTGAATTTTTCAGACCCTTTCATTGCAAATTCGTGATTTATCTTAGCATATGCAATCTTTGCCTTCTGGACGGTAATCTGATCAAGCAGGGACATATCACATTTTTTGGTTGATCCATTTTCAATTATTGTCTGAAGTATTTCACTGCTGGATCTTAAAAATTCATGCCTGTCATACAGTATACCATTTAATCTGTCAAGGTTATTGACCAGGAGAAGAGAAGAAGGTGTTGAGAAAGATTTTGCTGCCTCCCGTGCAGATGCAAAGAATTTTTCAATGGTCATTCTACCGGATACCAGCTGGAAATAGTTATCGCTCACAATCTCAACCTTATCCATTGCGTCCATCTTCTCCATTTTTTCCTTCAAACTGTCCAGCATCTTATCTCCGTAGTTTGTCTGGTAGTATCCGGTTCCCATGAAATTTATCTTCTCAATTCCTTCGATCTCCACTTCAATATTCTTATCTTCCATCAGGATTTTTATTTCACCTTTTTCTGTCTGGATGAAAACCGGGATCTTCCATAACTTTTCACTCTTCGCACCAGATAGGAGGAACTGCTGCTGTTCCAGTTTCAGTGTATTTCGGTCATAATTCACTTCTATTATTGGAAATCCTGATTGATTAATCCAGTTATTCATTATTGAGGATATCTTCAAATCAGAACTTCTTTCAAGTTCAGTCCAGAGATCATTTCCTTCAGCATTTCCATATTGAAATTTTTCAAGGTAGGAGGTAAGTCCTGCCCTGAATTTTTCATCACCCATATAATGATGTATCATCCTGAGAATACTTCCCCCTTTTCCATAGCTTATATCATCAAACACCTGTTCTATATCCTCCGGTTCCTTCACCTCTACATTAATTGGATGGGAACTCACGAGTGCATCGCTTACCATGGAACCTACCGTTTCATTCAGGTAATATGTCTTTTCTTCTTCATATTCAGGGAAAAGCCTATTTACGCAGAGGGAAGACATAAATGTGGCAAAACTCTCATTCAGCCACAGATCATTCCACCATTTCATTGTTACAAGGTTCCCGAACCACTGATGTGCTATCTCGTGAGCAATTACAACTGCAATCAGTATCCTTCCTTCGGAATCTGTATTCTCATTGTTTAACAGGACATCTTCCCTGAATGTTATGGCACCCCAGTTTTCCATTGCTCCGGCGGCAAAATCAGGAACGGCTATCAAATGCATCTTTGGAAGAGCATATGGAATTCCAAAATAGTCCTCATAGAAAGTGATACACTTATCAGCGACTTCGAGTGGGAAGTCATCAGATCTCATCTCATTCCCGGGTCTTGCAAGGATAAACTCGCATTTTCCGTGGTTTCTTGATCTTGTAATGAATTTTCCAACACCGATGTATAGAAGATACGTTGACATGGGGGGTGTTGAATCAAATTTTATTTCCATTGAACCATCAGCTATCTTCCTGTTGGATATCTGAGGCATATTGCTAATTGCATCCTGCCCCTCCTTTACTACGAGGGTAATTTCAAATTTCGATTTAACAGATGGATTATCGAGGCACGGAAAAGCAGAAGAGGCATCATTGGATTCAAACTGTGTTGTTATCATGGACTGAACTCCCTTCCCGGCCCTGTATAAACCAGCCAGTCCTTCACCATATTTTCTCCTATAAGAAATCTCCAGTTCAACTTCCCCGGGTTTTATTTTGTCTATAATCACCTTTCTCTTTCGTTCATCATAGGCAAAAGGGGCTCCGATGCCATTAACGAGCATTTTTTCTATATCCAGTTCTCTGGAGTCAAGTATCAATTTCTCCTCCTCAGTCTTGAGGTGGATATTGCACACTCCACTGAACTCATTATCATCCAAAAAATTCAGTGACAAAGAATATTTATCTACAGTTGCATTCACTTAATATTATTTTTATATTATATTTAGTTGTTGCCAAATGTGTATGGAGATCAGTGACCCTTAAACCAGGAAATATATTCTGAAAGAATAAAAAGTGAGGTATTATATTACCTGATCAGTGCTCTCTCCATCTTGTGAGATATTTTGCAATGGCAAAGTACACAGCCGTTTCAACCAGCATGATTACAACCATTGTTATGAACTCAGAATAGTTCCATGGTTCAAGGCCAAAGAATATCTGGGCAGATACTGCTGCAGGTGTTGCGGGTGATAGTGAAAGTGCATATATCAGTCCATTCTGCCCGAACTTCCCAAGAAGGTATGTGTATGGATAGAATGTAGGAGGTATTACAGTCATTACTATGGAAAGGATCGAAGTGATTCCCCATATATTCCTGACGTGGTTCACCAGGCTTGATATGATAAAGGAAATTGCAGATGTAGAAAGAATAAGGATGAAGATAAGAAATAGCATGTAAAGTGCTGTAAAAATGTTGTATAAATGATAATATGAGCCCAGGAAGCTGTAAACTATTATTCCAGGAATGGAGAAGGCCAGGAAGCTCAGGGTCATACTGAGCATATAATCTATTGGCGTAACCTCACTGGCCACGTACATTTCCTGTATCCTCAGCTGAAGTCTCATGAATGTGGCATCTCCTGCACTTTGAAGACCTATGGATGCTATCAGCGTTATCATTCCACCGACTACTGCATACTGCACAAGTGCACCCTGAGTAAGTACATAAACAACAAACAGGAGCGTAAGTGGTGTTACAAGTGATGCTATGATATAGGATGGGCCCCTGACAATTACCTTTACACCATAATACCATGCAAAGGTAAAGATGAATTTAAGATTCAAGATCAACACCCCTCATTATGAACAGATCGTCAAGAGTGATTTTCTTCACAGTCTTGCCCTCCCGTATGTATGTTTCAGAATTTTCAATTGCATCATATTTGACGTAAATCCCACCTACCTTGAATGAATCTGAAAGTTCTGTCTGAGATTCAACCCTCACCTTCCCCGAGAACCTGGATAGCAGTTTCTTTACAGTCCCCCTGTCTATAATATGGCCACTATCCTGAAGATACACAACATCTGACAGATTTTCTGCCTCTTCCATATAATGGGTAGTCAGCAGGACATTGCCTGACAGCTTTTTAATGGCTGACCATATCTCAAGTCTGGAAAGTGGGTCAAGACCTGTTGTTGGCTCATCCAAAAATACAAGTTCTGCATTTGATGCCAGTGCAAGTGCAACGAACATCTTCCTCTTCATCCCCCCGCTCAGCGTATCGGAGGGCTTATTTCTAACATCCCAGAGTCCAACTGTCTCCAGGGCATCATTCGCAGCTTTCCTCGCATCAGGGAAACTGAATTTTCTGCCCAGTAGATACATGTTAACCTGTTCATATGGTGAAAGTATTCCCAGGGGAGAAGCCTCCTGTGGTATGCTTGCCACTATTTTTCTAATTTTAATTGCATCACTGACAATATCAAGCCCATTGATTAGGGCAGTCCCTGAGGTAGGGTAAAGCTGTGTTGAAAGCATTCTCAACAGCGTGGTCTTTCCTGCACCATTTCTACCTATCAGTGTTGTGACTCTTTTGTCCATGGTTTCGGTAATTCCGTCGACAGCTACTTTTCCACCTTTGTATACCTTTCTTATGTCTTTGATTTCAATCATAAATTGTACCTATTTTACTGTATTTCGTCTTTCAAAAAATCTTCCTCTGTATCTTTCTTCTTCCCCTTGAGTAAGAATCCAATAACCAGCATGATCATTGAAACAACTATGAGGAAGAGGCCAATAAGAAGAATTATCCCGAGATCGGTAAATGTGCTGAAATGACTTGTATAGGAATAAACCAGTCCTGTTGAGGGTGCCAGGAATGAAACCAAATAGTAAGAACCGGAACCCACAAGAAATTCTGTTCCATAACCATCATGAGTGGGTCCAGTTGGTGCTATTGAATAATCCTGTACATTTGTCTGATTAACAAGTGAAACATTGTTGGCATTAACAAGATAGAATGTTGTATTGCCATCCAGAGCAACCAGTCCATCACTTGTAATATTAATCTCGTGTGACGCATAATAATATTTATCCTTCACAAATGTATGGCTAACAGTGAGATAATCCGATGTCAAACCTATTCCAGCAACCACAAGTATGATACCGAGAACAATTAGAATTAAACCAACTCTTACTATATTTTTCCGCACTGTTTTCCTATGGAAATAAGAAAGTGGTAAATTAAGTTAATCAATAGGTATACAGCATGACAAATATAATATATGAATGTAGTAAAATTAACGTTTCATGGATATGGAAGGGTGAGAATATGTCATATCTATTTCACAAAAAAGAGTCAAGTCTAGATGTACCTGCATTCAAAATTTTCGTGGAAGAATATGGAGAAAGCCCGGAAAAAATATCAGGAAATTTCAAAATACAGACAAATGGTAGTTTCTCTTCCCATATGGGATAAACACCAGCAACATCAAATTTTTCTGTGAATAAGACAATAGTATCCTTGGCAGGGTCAACTGCTTTATCTTATATCTTTATCTAAAGTATTAAAGAAGTTTAATATCACTTAACAATACTTAAATATGGCAAAAGAAGAGGACAGGAAAGTTACCATATTGTGGGGAATTACAGGGTCACTTGGCTCCATGAACATTTCTGATTACATGACCTATGTGATGAGTAATCTGAACTGTCAGATTATGACCATTATGACAGAGGCGTCAAGAAAATTCATATCTTCATATTCTGTAGAATTAAAAACTAAAAATCACGTATTCACTGACATGTTCCATCAGGAGGGGAATATCAGGATACCACACGTTGATTTGACAGAAATTGCTGATGTCTTCATAGTTGCACCGGCGAGTGCAAACTCTCTGGCAAAAGCAGTTAGCGGGATAGGTGACGATCTTCTATCGACAGCATTTATTGCCTATGAAAGGCCAATGATTTTCGTTCCAAACATGAATGAAAAGATGAGAGGCAACAGGATCGTGCAGGGCAATATTGAAAAACTCAAGAGCATTGGGCACGTAATTGTTGAACCTGACAAAGAGGAAATAACTTCAAGCAATGGAACAAAGAAGAAAGGTTCAATGCCGGAGCCGAAGAAAGTTCTTGATGCGATAAGAGATAATCTCAAGTTTAATCGTCAATAGACGCATTAATTCACGTGATTAGATGTTCAAACAGATTTATTCTTTTTTCGTTTGTTCATGAAAATTATTAAGAAACAATTTGAACTTGTTGGCAATTCTCGTTGAAAGGTTGAATATCACTTAAAATTTAAGTGTGAGTGGAGTATTCTGAAATATTGTCAAACCTGTTCATGAATGTTGTATCAAGTGGAAGCAAGGGAAATTCAACAATTATCTGGGACGAATGCGATGCACTGGTAGTGGATTTCGGCATTTCTGTAAAGAGATTCAGACAGAGGTTTGAAGAATTAAATATTGGGGAAGTTCCCTTATCAGTCTTGATTACACATGAACACAGTGATCACAGTTCCGGTCTTGGAGCGGCTTCAAGAAAAATGAAGGCAGATATATATCTCCGTGAGAAGGCAAAACTAAAGATGGGTTTCGATAGCGCGTTTACTATACGGGATGAACTCACCATAGGTAATTTTTTCATAAGGAGTGTCTCCGTATCTCATGATGCAGTGGACCCGGTTGGATATGTCATAGAAAACAGAGGGAGAAAAATCTCGCTTTTCTCTGATCTTGGATACTTTCCAATGGAGAATATTGACCTCATAAGAGGTTCTGATATACTTGCAATAGAGGCCAACCACGACACAAACATGCTGAAAACAGGTCCATATCCAGAAAGCTTGAAGAAGAGAATCATGAGCAACTACGGACACCTTTCCAACGATCAGTGTGCACTGGCACTTGGAGAACTGAGTGAACAGAAGTCACAGATTATCCTGCTTCACCTTTCTGATGAAAATAATACACAGGAAATTGCATATCTAACCATAAGAGATTTCCTGGACAATAGAAATATTAAGTATAAGGGAATAGAATGTGCAAGACAACTTTACGGGTCGTCTATATTTGAGGTGTAGTTAAATGGAAAAGATAGGATTTATTGGAATGGGAAGAATGGGCATTCCAATTTCAAGGAGGATAGGGGAGAAATTCTCAATTGCGTCAGTGTACAACAGGACAGAATCGAAGATTCCACAAGAAATCAGGAAAATAGCGGCGAAAACAATTCCAGACGTTGTTAGCAGTTCTGACATCATTTTCATGATAGTAACAGACTCCGCAGCATCTGCTTCAGTACTAAGCGAAATAGTGGAAACTCACAACGGAAAGAACAAATTAATAGTTGATATGTCAACAATATCCATGGAGCAAAGTCTTAATAATCACAAGTTATGCACGGATTCCGGGTTTGAGTACCTTGACTGCCCTGTAATCGGAAGTGTTCCAGCTGCAGAAACTGGAACTCTGGCCGCTTCCTGTGGTGGTTCAAGGGATTCGTTTCTCAGAGTTGTCCCAATGCTGAAAACATTCACATCAAAACAGATATATGCAGGAGGTCCTGGAAAGGGAATAGCCATGAAACTGGTGAATAATCTCATAATGGGAATAAATATGATTGCTGTCTCCGAAGGAATGTGTCTTGCAAGAGAACTTGGGATAAATGATGATGTCTTCACGGAGGCGGTACAGGCAGGTGGAGCAGCATCAAAAATACTTGATTTGAAGGCAAGAAAGATGCAGGAGCAGGATTTTTCTCCACAATTCTTACTTGCTCATCAATATAAGGACCTTAATTATGCACTGGAAGAGCAGAGCAAGCTTGGAATACCATCGTTCCTGGGTGCAATATCCAAAAGCATATACTCAATTGAAATGGGTGAACACGGCCAGGATGATATGAGTGCAGTCTCCCTCTTCTATACAAAGAAGAAAAATGAATGAAATTTTAAGCAGTCTACTATATTTCATTCTTATTCTCTCACTGGTCATTTCTTCCTATTATGACCTGAAGAAAAGGAGGATTTGGTATCTAATATTTGTGCCAGCATTTTTAATAAGCATCATAATCAATGTCATATTTTTCAAAATAGAACTGTTCTCTGTTTTGAGCACTATGATGTTTGCCCTGCTGTTTTTTGCCAAGAAAACCCGTTTGTTCATCACACTATCTATAATCATATCAATAGCAGGCTCTGCCATGATCATACTTTGGGAACCTGATCTCATAATTCCATGGATTATAGAAATTATATTTGCAAACATGGTAATAGGGGAGGTTCTTTTTGGAGTTGGGGACATAAAGGGCCTGGTTCTCATAATATTTTCGACTGCTAATTTTTATCTTACGGTTTCGTACTCATTAATAAGGCTGCCTTTTTCAATTATATTCTTTTTGAATCTCGGATTAAGCTCTGTTGTTGCGCTGGTTTTTTCACTCTATTACACATATATGAAAACTGGAAAATTTTCTTACCGCGCAGGGGTGAACGACACGATAAACCTAAGCGATATAGAGTTCAGGAGAATCACAATTAAGGGCAATGAATATGTATCTTATAACATACCGTTCATGGTATTCATAACCATAGCTTTTATGCTGACTGTTCTATCTGTTTCATTATCGGTGGTGATATGAGTAATTATGAAGAATAAGGTCATATTCAATCCTGATAAGATCTATGTTCCAGAACCAATTGGGTCAGTTAGAAATGGGAATCAGGAAAACGTAACCATATTTCAGGACAGTTCCATAATACTGAATGGAAAACACATAGGTTCCATAGTTTCCACGGGGAGTATATCAGGCAGAAATGAAGGGTATGAAATTATAGATGCCACTGGAATGATTGTTACACCAGGCTTTGTCGACAGTCATACACATCTCGCATACTGTGGGGAGAGGAGCGAGGAATTTGTGCTGAGGGCAATGGGGACAAAATATATAGACCTCCTGAAAAGTGGGAATGGGATTCTGAAAACAGTAAGGGATACAAGAGCCTGCTCAACAGAACAGATTGTTATGCAATCTACTAAAAGGTTACTGAACCACATTGAAAATGGGGTAACAACCATAGAAGTGAAAACAGGTTACGGCCTGGATCTTGAAAATGAGAGAAAATTGCTGGATGCCATGGATATAATGGCATCAAATTTACCAGTTCACATAGTGAAGACACTATTACCATTGCATGCGATGCCGCCAGATAGAAAAAAGGATGAATACGTCAGGGAAAGCACTGAAATCATACTTCCAGAACTTTATAAAAGAGCAGATTTCGTGGACTCATTCTGTGATGAAGGGGCATTCACAAAGGAAGAAACTTCTATCTTCTTCAGGAAGGCAGCTGAGCTTGGTATTGGTCTCAGGATTCACGCCGATGAAATCAGTGATGTGGGTGCACTGGAGCTCACTGATGAGTTTCCTGTAAAATCTGCAGATCACCTTCTTCACACATCCAGTGAAAATATGGAAAGGGTAAAAGGCAAAGACCTTGTGGCGACAATTCTACCAGGAACAGCATTTTCACTTGGTGAGAAATATGTTGACAGCAGGGAGTGGATTAACAGGCACATACCTGTTGCGGTCGCTTCGGACATATCACCTCTCAATCCAGTCACCGACATCAAGTTTCATGGAAATCTTGCCATACGTAACTGCCATATGAGTGCTGAGGAATTGTTCAATGGACTCACAACCATACCGGCCCATTCCCTGGGACTGGATGGCGTCAAGGGAAATTTACATCATGGAGCAGACGCAGATCTGCTGATTATTTCCGCAAGGGATATCAGGGACATATTTTATGACTGGGCAAACACACAGATTACAGTCATTCAGGGAGGCAGGATTATGGACATGAAAAAATTTATGAGAAAAAGCATTAAACCCTGATCAAATATCATTCCATTGACGTACATGGACCCAGGAAGGGTCATAGACAAACTAAAGGAAATAAATGCCAGGAGGATATTATTGCAGTTACCGGATGGACTGAAACCCCATGTGTTCGAATATTTCAACGAACTTTCAAAGAATTTTAACGTGGTGGTGAGCTCATCTGGTTTTTATGGAGCCTGTGACACCGGAACAATGGATGAATGGAAGAATGTGGACGCAGTAGTTCAACTGGGTCACACGGAAATACCAAATGTAAATTATAAGGTCCCGGTAATTTTTGAGGAATATGTAAACGAGGATCACAGAAGCTTTAACGACCTCGACCTGGTAGAATTAGAAAACAAGAATTATAAAAACATTGATCTGGCATATTCCATACAGTACAGGCAGAGTGCAGAGGAATTTTCTAAATTCCTTAAGGAAAAGGGATTTAATGTTAGCATGGGAAAGCATGACAGCAGGCTGAAATATGATGGGCAGTTGCTTGGTTGTAATTTTAGCCCATTACATGATCAGGAAAGCAGGGTTGATTGCCATATTATTGTATCTACAGGGGTATTTCATGCCCTTGGAGCTCAACTATCTGTCGAAAAAGAGGTATTCATACTGGACATGAGTGAACCATTCAAGCTCAGATCAATGAAAGATGAGGCTGACAGGCATATAAGAAGAAGATATGCTAACATGGCCAGGGCACTCGAGGCAGAAAAGTTTGTGATAGTGGTTGACACAAAGGTAGGCCAGTACAGGATGAAACTCGCAGAAAAAATGATGAAAGAGGTTCAGGATATGGGGAAAAGTGCCGTGCTTGCATATTCCAATGAATCATCACCAGTGGAATTCGAAAACATGATGGCAGACTGCATAATCTTCACAGGATGTCCAAGGGTGGCAACCGATGATTTTGACAGGTACAAGAGCCCCATACTGACAGCACAGGAATTCAACATGATATTCAAGAAGAAGGGAAACGGGAAATATATCATGGATGAGATAGTAAATGTTGATACTATGCCCTGAGTTGTTTTCCTATTAAATAAGTTGGTCCGGTTTCAACAATTTCTACATCTATCATGGAATAAAGAGGAATCTCGTTCTTCACGACAACAGGCCTGTATGACTCATCCCTTCCAATAACAGTTCCAGTCTTTCCAACCTCGGTGACAAATATCCTCCTTTCCTGTCCAATAAATTTCGATTGATTGTCACTCAAAATTTCCTTATGAATCCCCGTATATTCTCCACTCCACTTCTTTATGAGGTTTGATTGTGGCATCTTCTTGTTAAAATCCCTCGTGTACTGTCTGGGAGAAAAGGTTGTGATATTAACTATATCCGGCCTGCTCCTGTAAAGCAATTCGCATGTTTTTTGAAAAGACTCTTCATCGCTGCCAGGGTAGCCAACAATTATGTCAGTGGAAAAAACACTGTCTTTGAAAGCGTGCCTGAATTTTTCATTTATATCAAAATATGATCTTACTGAATATTCCCTGTTCATGAGTTCAAGTATGCGATCATCCCCATCCTGTACAGGTAAGTGAAGGAACTTGAACACCTTCTCATTTCTGTATGAGCTGATCAGTTCATCAAGTATTTCCTCAGTATTTTTGGGTTCCATCATCCCTATTCTCAACCTGAAAAAGTCATCTATGGATGTAATTTTCTTAACAAGATCCGGAAGCCTGACGCCAATATCCTTTCCATATGCTGCAGTATCTAGAGAACTTATTCTTATCTCCTTCTTACCTCTTTCAAGTATCATTCCTATCTGGCTGCATATTTTTTCAGGGGCTCTGGAAAGTAGTTTCCCTCTTGCCACTCTTGAAATACAGAAATTGCAGTTACCGGTGCAACCCTGGTTGATCGGCACTCCGTCAAGAATGGAAGGCTCCTTTATTTCTATATCATCCATCCCACCTTTATACAGTTCCCTGAACTCACTTTGACTGATCACATTCACGTTTTTTTCCACAAGTGTTCCAGATGATATGGGAGGTAAACACCCAATAACTGTAGTCTGCCCAAGCTCTGAAAGATAACCGATTCTTTCCAGCATCTTATTTTCTGATTTCTTGATAACAACACATGTTCCAATCACCCTCAGATCCGCATCCTCAGGGTCCTGTGTTATTCTATCTCCATCTTCCATTATCCTGTTGACATAAAGCCCCGTCTCAGATTTTTCCTGAGTGCAGCCATATGATTCAACATAAATCTTCCTTGACATCTACCTATGGGAATTTTAACTACAGTTAAAAGTTTTCATTTAAAAATAAGTTTTATGGAATTATGAATGACCACAATTTCAGTTCTCTTCATGAACCAGTTTGCCCTCACCGAATACAGATTTCGGGTAGGCATCCAGTTCAAAAGGATCCTTGTTCCACACCGAAAATGAGGCAAGCTTTCCCTTTTCAACAGTTCCAAGGTCATTCAGGCCAAGGATTTCTGCAGGGCGTGATGAAACATAGGAAACACACTGCTCTTTCGTTGCCCCAAATCTCATGAAATGTCTTGTGGTCAGGAAGAGCGTCCTCTGGAGTATAACGGGATGATCGGAAATGAGGGAAAATCTCACACCAGAATTCTGGACGAGTCCAACATTCCTCCATGATTCATGTTTCAGCTCTACCTTGTATGGGTGTGAATCAAGCGGACCGTAAACCAGAGAGAGGTCTCTCCTCTTTATCTCCTCAAATATGTCCTTGCTGTGAAAATCCATTCCATGATTGATTATTGGCTTGATGCCGAATTTGTCAACAAGCGACATCAGGAAGAGGGCATCATCTTCCTTGTGAAGGTGGCACATTATCCTGTATTCACCCTTTATGAGCTTGATAAGGAATTCTGTCTCTACATCAATTTCATCAATTGTCTTCTTTCCCTGATCCAGGAGGTTTGATGTTTTTTGAGCCATTGTAAATTTTTCTCTGATTATCGCTCCAACACCCATTCTTGTAGTTGGTCTTTTTCCCTTCCATTCAGTGGTGCTCCTCGGATTATATCCAAGCGCCATCTTTACGCCAATGTCATTTACAAAAGCATCCTTTATATTTGAAGAGAAATTTCTTAGGAGCGACCCCATTCCACCAATTATGTTTCCGCTTCCAGGAAGAACAACAGAGTACAAAACACCACTTTCTACGGATTCCCTGAATGCATGATCATCCATGTACACTCCATCCACAGCTCTCCCCAGTGGAATCATCGAGTCAAGCTTGTCATTGGCTTCACTTTCTGATCCTGGTTCTCCTGCCCTGTCAAGGCCTATATGGCTGTGTGGATCTATGAATGCTGGCGTAACAATGCCCTCTGCTACAATATCACACTCGGGTTTCTTCTGTGAAACATTTTTTATTGTGTTTCCATCAAATTCGATATACACATCTTTCTGCGATGCCTTTCCGTCATAGAGCAAATTTGCCTTTACTGCTTTCATATTTTATGGGATGAGACTAATAGATTTAATATTATCGCAGGTCACGAAATTATAATATACGATGGAGGCAGAAAAATAAGGTCATTTTAAAATATATATCTCTAATTTCTATGAAGGATCAAATATCATGAAGATGAAAGATGACAGGACTATCAAAGCATACGATGTATATAGTGATGTATACGATGCAGAAACCTCAGATTTCTGGGATGGTTTTCCTGAGGATATAGTTCAAGATTTTACAAGGAATTTAAACGGGAACAGGGTTATTGACCTGGGAAGTGGCCCAGGCAGGGACGCCATAATTCTAAGAGATGCAGGGCTGGAGGTACTATGTGTGGATGCATCCGAAAAGATGGCAGAACAGACAAGGAAGAAAGGATTCACCACTATCATCTCAGACATAAGGGACCTTAACATAGATCTTTCAGACTACGAAGGAGTTTGGGCATACTCGTCCCTGATACATATTTCCTTTGAGGAATCAAGAAAACTTCTCATGAAGCTATCTGAAAACATGAAGAATGGCACAATAATGCTACTCGGTGTGATCAGGGGAGAAAGAAATGAAGAAAGAAAGCTGGGTGATTCAAATTACATCAGATATTTTGAAATGTTCACCGAAAATAAGATAGGGGCTTTACTGGATGGGACCCACTTTGAAATTATGGAAATGAAAACTTATCAACCTAAAAACCACGTATATATGAATTACATCCTGAAATTGAATAAATAGGGTAACTTCATTATTTACATGAAGTGATGGATTGCCATTTTTGTGCTTTCGAATCACTTTCCTGTCATTATCTTTGTATACTGTTCCTCAGTTATCTTTCCAGTTTTAAGTGCTATTTCCTTTATTGATCTGTGTGTATCAAGTGCCTCCTTCACCACCTTTGCCACTGTATCGTACCCGAGAACGGGGTTCAACAGTGCTGCTGATCCGAAGCTCTTTGAGAGATGTTCATTGCATGCTTCTTCATTCACGTTTATACCATCAATCAACAATGTCCTGAACATCTTCATTCCGTTCGTCATGATCTCAAGGGACCTTGATAGTTCATAATCAATGTTTGGCATCATCACATTAAGTTCAAGCTGTCCTGCCTGGACTGACATGTTCAGTGCCTGCTGGGCTCCTATGGTTGAATGGCATATCATGTTCATTGCCTCTGCTATTGAAGGGTTTATCTTCCCTGGCATGATTGAGGATCCCTGCTGCACCGCCGGAATAAATATCTCGTGGAGCCCAGCTCCAGGTCCAGAATACATCAATCTTATGTCATTTGCCATTTTGTTTATATCGAGTGCGTTGACTGCAATTGCATTCATCATCCTTGCAAAATCTGACTGGAATTCCATTATCCCTGGCAGATTATCACTTGTCCTGAAGTTAAATCCAGTAAAACTAGAAATTTCCTTAACAATCTCCTCCTTGTATCCCTTTGGTGTATTTATCCCTGTACCCGTTGCTGTACCGCCGATGTTGAGTTCAAGAATGAAATCCATTGAGTTCTCGAAATCCTTCAGGTTTTTCTTCAAAGTGTAGGCATATGCAGAAAATTCCATTCCAAGCGTAACAGGTGCAGCATCCTGAAGATGTGTCCTTCCTGGCTTCTTGCTATTTTTAAATTGCTCAGCCTTCTTCTCCATTGACTTTATAAGATTCCTGATTTCTTCTACATATCTTTCCGCCTTCATTATGGCGCTGATCCTCATCATAGTCGGATAGGAATCATTTGTTGATTGACTCATGTTAACATGATCATTTGGATGGAGATACTGGTATTCTCCCTTTTTCTTTCCCCACAATTCAAGTGCAACATTTGCGATCACTTCATTTGCATTCATGTTGAACGAAGTTCCAGCTCCGGCCTGATAAACGTCAATTACAAACTGCGTGTCATATTTTCCCTTGAGGACTTCATCAGCTGCCTTTACAATATACTCCTTCTTGTCGTCAGGGAGAGCCTTAAGCTTGTTGTTGGCAATTGCGGCGGATCTCTTCACAATAGTCATTGCCTTAATGTGGTCTCTGTCCTCAACGATCCCGGAAATCTGGAAGTTGTTCCTGGCCCGGAACGTGTTTATTCCATAATATTCATCATCTTCAATCTTTACGTCACCTATTACATCCTTTTCTATTCTTGACATATATTGATATTGCAAACTCAATTAAAAGCATTTCAAAAGCTTATATCTTGATTATGGAGATGGATATTTCACTAATTAGATTCCTAAGGTCATAGGCAGGAAAATAGGTCTCCATATTCAATCAATGCTGGATTCTTTTTATTACTGAAAAACTACCCTATTACGCATGATGTTTAACATCCCTAAAACCAGAAACCGATCTAACCAATCATTATAGATCAAAATGTATATTTTTATTATTGGAAAAGGGAAAGGGATTATCTTACAATCAATACAGACACAGGAGAATCCGCTGATACCCTCTCTGAAACTGAACCAGTAAAAATGCCTTTCCTGAATCCGTGTTTCCTGTTCCCCATTACAACCAGATCCGGTTTTTCTTCGTTTATGTTCCTGAGTATCTCCTCGACAGGGTTTCCGAGTACCGCCTTGTCTGTAATCTTTGCCATACAGTCTCCCTTGGTATCATGCACAAGGTTGTTGAGTTTTTCACTGACCGCTTTCAGGTTATCCTGATCATCATCTATTAGTGTCTCATTTGCCCCGGTAAAATCTCCAATGGGGGTTGGTATAGGTCTCAGCACGCTTATAACCACTAGTTCGCACCCAGGAATCTGGGAAGAGAGTGAATAAGCAAATTCCAGCGCTTTTTTTGATTCGTCAGAAAAATCAACTGCACACAGGATCTTTTTAATTTTTAATTGTGTCATGTAACCACCATTATATCATAATCTCAGGATATATAAATAGAATACCATATATGTTATCCTATACACAGTCTTAATTCTCTAAAGTAATAAATATGTTAAAACAATTGAGGTTCAAGCTGGGATAGCCTAGCCTGGTAAGGCGCAAGTCTGGAAAGCTTGTGCTCCTGTAGCTCGGGAGTTCGAATCTCCCTCCCAGCGCTTTTCTAGCTTTTCGGATTTTTTACCACTATAAACTTTACATAATCAACCATAGGTATTCTCTCCTACCAACATTTCATCGCAACCCGTTTGATTAATTATATCTTTCAACAATGATCCTTATACTACAAACAAAATAATACAGTCGTGAAGATTTTTCTCTTTTCACCTATTTTCAGGTCACATATAAATATCAGATTGTCATATTCAGATTTGACGTATTATGTCAGCATCAGAATGCAGAACCATGGATATGGCAACAAAAACGAAGATTAAAGTGAGTTTGAGGAAGAACCACAGCAATGGTTATTTTCAGGAACTGGAAAAAAGGGCTAAAGCACTTTCAGACATGAAGAGAATTGAAATCTATCACACCCTGTCCATAACTGAACTGTGTGTCTGTGAGATTTCTGATCTGCTAGGCATACCACAGTCAACCGTCTCAGGGTGTATTAAGGAGCTATACAATGCAAAACTCATAAACAGGAGAAAGGAAGGCAAGTGGTCTTATTACACCGCAAAGCCATTGAGCAATATTAACCCGGAGATGCTGATAAATGAAGTATGATAAGATTCTATTTCTATGTGTTGAAAATGCGGGAAGAAGCAAGATGGCGGAGGCCTTTGGTAAGAATATGGGACTAAACTGCGAAAGCGCAGGTACAGTTCCAGCAGGGGAAGTCAATCCGGTAGTAATGAAAGTTATGGAAGAAAAGGGTGTACCAATTGACACAGGGAATCCAAGGGTCCTCTCCAGGGAAATGATTGACAATGCCGATTTGATTGTTATAATGGGTTGCTCAGTTGAGGAGTCATGCCCGGCACCACTGGCCAGGGCCATGAAAAAGAAGGTAGTGGACTGGGGACTGGATGATCCAAAGAACCAGGATATCGAGAAGGTAAGGAAGATAAGGGATGAGATAGAAAGAAAGGTAAGTGAACTGGCGTTTGAATAATTACTTTTTCATCGCAACACTCGCGATATTCATATTTTCACTTTTCCTGGTGATATACAAACCAAAGGGTCTTGGAATAGGATATTCTGCATCAATAGGAGCAATTATAACTGTTCTGGCAGGCTTCACAACACTTGTGGATTTCTACAATGTTGTATCGATTGTCTGGAACGCAACCCTGACTTTTGTATCTGTTGTGATAATTGCACTGGTATTCGATGAAGCTGGCGTTTTTGAATATCTTGCGACAAAGATCCTTAATTATTCAGGAGGGTCCGGAAAAAGACTATTCGTACTGGTCATCCTTGTGGGTGCTTTTATATCCGCTTTTTTTGCCAATGATGGCACTGCCCTTGTGTTAACACCTGTGATAGTGGCACTTCTGTACAGGATCGGACTCGATAAGAAAGCTATATTTGCCTATATAATGGCAGTTGGCTTCATAGCAGATTCCGCCAGCATACCTCTTCTGGTAAGCAACCTTGTAAATATTATAGCAGCCACATACTTTGGAATAGATTTCTTTCCCTATATGGAGATAATGATAATTCCTGATCTGGTGAGCATAATTGCAAGTCTCCTGTTCCTCTCACTTTATTTTAGAAAGTCAATACCTGCAAAAATTCCAGAAAAAATTGAGTTCAGGAATGAAGATATCAAGGACCCCGTAATTTTTAAGCTTTTTTTCCCGGTAATCATCAGTCTCGTGGTACTTTATTCAGTGGGTGGAATTTACAACATTCCTGTTTCGATAGTGGCCATGCCTGCAGCAGTTTTCATGTTGCTTCTTGCCAGGAAAGGCAAAAAGATTGATTATGTCAAACCTGTAAAAGAAGCACCATGGCAGATCATCCTCTTTTCTCTCGGTATGTATATAGTAGTTTACGCACTCGCAACAAATGGAATGGTTTTTTACATGGCAAAGGCAGTTGGATATTTCCAGTCATTCCCATTCGGTATGAATTTTGTGATGACAGGATTCATGTTTGCACTTACAGCTTCCATAATGAATAATCTACCATCTGTTTTGCTGGGCGATCTTACATTGCAGCACCTTCATATATCAGGTATCATGCTACTGACAAACGCAATTGGTAACGATATTGGGCCAAAGTTCACACCAATTGGCTCTCTGGCAACCCTGGTATGGCTATACATGCTTGATCGCAAGGCAAAGATCAAGATCAATACAGTTGAATATATGAAACTGGGTCTTATAGTTGGCATTCCTGTCCTGTTCATCACATTGATGACACTATATCTGGAAAGTTTTATCATTCTCTAAGTTTTTCTGGCATATCTTAAATACCAAAGTTTTCTACTACATTGATTCTGATGAACTATGAGATGTGGTTACTGGGACTTATTGCCACTCTCATGGGTATATTTACCTCATATATTCTGTATATGTCGAGAACTGCTGAAAATCCCCTGAGAAGAATTATCACATATATATTACTGGCAATGATGAATGGAATGTTGCTTGGTCCTGCAATATATCTATCAGGAATTATCGTAATTTCATTGGAGGATGCAGTTGTTATTTCAGCCGGATTTATGGCCATAGAGATCATCTATCCCCTGATCCTCTTTGTACGATCAATAGAACAGGAAGATATTGAAATAAGGATAAGCATCCCGGTCATAATCATCCTCACATTACTGGATGAATTTCTTATGAGTCTTGACTTCAATTCCATAATTCTATCAAAAACAATACTGATGGTTTATGGAACAAATTATGTAGAATTGATCTCCAGAACAGTTTCATCATTCTGGTTCATCTTTCCAATGGCACTTGAAATGGGCTTAACTGCAATTTTCACAATAAGAAAGGAGGAGAAGTTGCCATTCATCTTCATAATGTTCCAGTCTGTGGTGATGTTTTTCACACCAACTGCTGTTCCTGGAAATATATGGGTCAGTGTTTCAGTGTTCTCTGGAGGTGCTGTAATGACCGCTCTTCTCATATTCGTTTTCGAGAGCCTCTACAGGGAAAATTATGTCAGGAAGAATTTCTCACGATATCTATTGCAGATACTCCTGATTTATGGCATCATGCTGATTGGTGTAATGGTCTTTCAATATGATTCAACAGTAATGATTGTATCAATTGCAATTCTTCTTGAAATGATCATTTATATCAATGCAATTCTAAGAAAGAATTATTTCGCCGGCAAGGGAAAAGTTTACTGGCTTGCAGATAGGAAGTGGTCAACTTTCTTCCTCATGGATGTTTTCATTGCGGAATTTGCAATGGGGGCAACCTTTGATTTTCAATATTATGGGACGTCATTCTTCATAAACAGCCTCCATCTTGCAGTCTTTTCTGGAAATATCTTCAATGTAATTACAGAATTCTCCTATAATACCGTTGTATTCGTAGGTGGCATCACAGGTTCCTCATGGTTTCTCATAATGATGGGTTTTGAAATGGGTTCACTGGTAGTCTTCAAAATAATGAAGACTAGGGAACTTGAAAACAGGATCAGGCTGGGACTTATGATTGTAGCCTATGGCATCTATTCAATTCTTATCCCAAGTTTCCTTGTAACAAATTCCCAGATATACCCATTCATAGGGTGGTCAATGGGAATAGGTACGGCTGGAGGTCTTGCACCAGCACTCATAATACCAATGCTTCTCACCTATGTTATAAGCGGTTCATTATCACTTCTCTTTGGAGCAAGGCAATTATGTTCTGTTTTCTGTACAGCTCCACTGATGTATCAGGGCACTTTTTACGATTCGATGAAGAAATTCAACAGGACAACCCCCACCGCTAAAAAATTGAGCACTGGTGGAGAGAGGAATGTTGTGTACAGGATAGTTTCATTCACAATCTATATATCCCTTGCAGTCGCAGCCTTATTTTCCTTTTTATATCATTACCATTACATAAATTACCAGATTTACGGAACGGATCCTTTATTTTTCATGTACATAATTATTTTTGATATAATGTGGTATGCTGTTTTTCTTACAATGCCATATTTTGGCAATTACGGATGCATCAATACCGGCTACTGCCACTGGGGTAACTTCAATCGCTTTGTTGGAAAATATGGCCTTTTTAAACTGAAGGTCAAGGATCCTAGCCAGTGCGTTACTTGCAAGACCAAGGACTGTGCCCTTGCATGCCCAGTGGGGTTATCATCCCAGCCCGGTAGTTTCATCTCTGAAGGCCAGTTCAAGAATTCAAGATGTGTTGGCGTTGGGGATTGCGTTGAGGCTTGCCCTTACGAAAATATATTCTTCTACGACGTCAGGAACTTCCTTAAGGAAAAGGTAATGAAGAAAGAGTGAAACACTGGCAGGTCATTATTGTAAGTCATCCCAATCAATCTGTACTCTCACTTTCAATAAATTTCCTCCTGATTGCTACCGGTGTGTTCGAGTCAAAAAACCTGAAGGATATAAGGAAATAATATACCATTGAGAATGCCATGGAAAGTGCAAAAATGATCCACTTAACTCCAAATGGTCCTGGAATTACAGCACTCATTACAAGGCCGATGGACGAAAGGAGTATGAGAAAAATGAAATAATTCAGCATTTTTCTCCATTGGTTTTCAAGGTTCCTCCTGTTCTTATATGTATATGAGAGAACATAATAGAGGACAACGATCATCACTATGGAAAATACCATAATAAGCGGAATGGAATAGGTGCCGCCGAATAGGCCAGGATCTGAGGCCTGCATTGCAATTATTCCAATGGAAATCCTCAGGGTCAGTCCACTATGGATCTTCAGGAACAGAAGAGATACCATTTCTATAATCATGGGAATTGTGAAAAGGTAATTGGTGACTCCAGCACCAAGTATATTCATTGTATTTACCAGCTCCCCGTTTGTTCCAAAGCCATATGCAAGTGAATACAGGAACAGAGCCATTGAGACTTCATTCCACCCAACAAGTATGCCTATCCATTTTGCATGGGTTCTGGTCATCCTGCCAATATTCCCGTTGAAAGCTGAAACAAGAATATATGAAATAATAATGGTCATCTCAAACATTGAAATGTTGATGGCCATCACCTGATTGAGGAATCCGTGAGGAAAAAGGAGATAATAATTTAGTGAATTCAGCATTCCCGACATCATAGAAAGCAGGAAGAGTGTAAGGGAAATGCTTCTTACAGTCATGGAGCTGAACCTTGAAGAAACGTAAAGTACGACAAAGACAATGAATGGTGTCATCAGCATTTCTGTAAGAATGATATACAGGAGATCATGCATATACAGCAGAATTAAAAATTAGTATAATACAGTATAGACTTTTTCCAAATATAATGTCAGTTCTGTGACTCTTTTTCTTCCTCCTTGACATCATACATATAGCAGGAAACATGATGTCCTTCTGAAACCTCGATCATTTTTGGTACAGCAGGCTTCACCAACTGCAGGACAAGATTATTATTCTCTGCCTCAAACTCTATGAAATCAATTGCACCAAACCTGATTCCATCTGGTTTCTGCTTTCTTATTTCAATAAGTTCCTCAATTTTGCGTCTCACAAGGTTCTGATCATAATTTTCCTCATCCCTGAAGGAAATCTCAATCAGGTTTTCGCCTTCGTCTGAAATTATATTTTCAATCTCAGGTATGGAAGCTGGATCATCAAGCCTGTATTCATCAATCATTTCTCTTACACCGGACTCAATATCCTCTGCAGACCAGCCACAGTTACTCATAACGTTGGGGCATCTGGTATGGAAAACACATCCCTTTGGTATCTGTTCATAGTCAGGTTCCTGTTTCCTCAGAGCTATACCTTCAATCTTAATTGACGGATCAGAACTTGGAATGGATGAAATCAAAGCTTTTGTGTATGGATGAAAAGAATTGGAGAAAATTTCCATTGATGGACCGATCTCCACTATCCTGCCCCTGCATAAAACTGCCACAGTCTGCGTGAAGCTACTGATGAAACTTAGATTGCTACTTGCTATGAGGAAGGAAGTTCCACTCTCCAACCTTCTCTGGTTTATGAGGTTGAATAGCTTTATTTTCATTGTAACATCGAGATATGCTGTCGGATCATCCATTACAACTATCCTTGGGTTCACAGAAAGTGCCCTCATAATTGCAACCTTCTGCATTTCGCTCTCGCTAAGGTGAACAGGATATTTAGAAAGTAGCTTTTCATCAATTCCTATCTCAGTCATCAGGTTCTGCAACCTGTACCCTATTTCCTCCCGATCGAGGTGCTGGATATACTTCAATGGCTCTGACAGGGAATCCATAACAACCTTTTTCGGGTCAAGAGTTGAGTAGACGTCCTGGAATACCGGTTGAATATATCCACGATTTTTAATAATATCCTTGCTGCCCATCCTGAATACTGAGAGTCCCTTGCATAGTTCTTCGTATCTCTCAGTAAGGAGGTCCAGTTCATCATTTCCCTCAATTTCCTCCTCATCTGGATTATAGCCATATTTCTCGATGAACAGTTCATTTATCTTTTCAATTCTCCTGTTAATCTCATCAAGCTCCTCTCCAGCCTCCTTAGTTACATCCACGAATAGCTCTCCTGAGGTGGGTTTTATGAGGGATAACAGAATATCAAGAAGTGCAGTTTTGCCGCTTCCGGATTCGCCTATGATTCCCATGGATTCCCCTTCATGAAGTTTGAAAGATATGTCATCAAGTATTCTTGTACGTGAATTTTCAAGACCCGGTACATCACTCTTTACAACTTCAATGGATATATGTGACGCGTATAGCACAATTTTACCATCTACCATCCTACTGAACCTCCGTCTTGTCAGAATATAAAAAGCAGGCAACCCTGTGATTTCTTGACACTTCAATCATTCCCGGAACTTTTACTGAACATACATCCATTGCAAATTTACATCTTGGGTGGAATTTACATCCGCTTGGAGGGTTTACAATTTCAGGTGATTCACCCTGTATGAATTCAAGGGGAACATTACTTTCCATCCCTTCTTTATTCACCTTTGAAGATGAGAGATAATCTATTGTGAACGGGTGTTTAGAATTATTGAATATTTCAAGGGTTGTGGATTCTTCAATAAGGTTACCCGCGTAGATTATGCCTACTCTCCCTGCTATTCCTGCAAGCAATGTAATCTCATTTGTGATTAAAAGAAATGTGATCCCATTTGAACGTGATAATTTGCGAATAGAATCAAGCAGTTTTGTCTGGGTAAATGCGTCCATTGATGAAGTCGGTTCATCAAGGATGATAAGCTCTGGGCCTCCTATCAGTGCCAGTCCAAAAAGGCATAGATGTCTTAACCCTGGTGGCAATTGATCGTGATATTTATTAACAATGGACTCCGGTCTTTCAATTCCGATTGATTTCATGGTCTCTATGGAATAAGCCACGGCTTCTCTGGAAAATTCCCTGAGCATGAACCTTCTGCCAAATAACAAAGAGACCTTCAGGGCAAAGTATTTCTTATTACTTTCCCTTTTCATGGTTCTGATTTGCTCTTTCATGGCTTCACGTTCTGGTGAATTTGACGAGTCAAGCTCAAGCTTCATAAGATTTATTCTGGAACACATATCATAATAATCAGAGATTTTTTCTATCTCTCTGACCTGTTTTTCTTTCAGTTTTGGCTTGACATTTTCCATCAGTCTTGAAACAGGCATCTCATAATCCACATCCTTTTCAACAATTTCCATCACTTCAGAAATATGGGAATCCAGTCCATTAGACTTGCAGTAATCCACAGTCATGGATTCGCGTTTCACCAGGTCATCAACACCCTTCACCTTCTCAAGGAAATCAATGAATGACTCTTTTGTTATTGTGGATCTCTTTACTATCTGTCTCCCCATCTCGGAAATCCTGTGCTTCAGCAGTACTTCTACCATATGGTCTCCAATGGTTATTGATGGATTGAGGGAATGGAATGTATCCTGCATAAGATAGGATATACGCTTTCCTCTCAGTTCTTCCATAAGCTTATCATATTTCTTTGGCTTCTTCTTGCATATGTCTTCATTCTTTTTTATGGGAAAGTAGGATTTTTTAGCACTCCCTTCAAGATAGTATGCAATATTGATTTTGTTGAATATCACCCTTCCACTCTCAACTGTTCCCCTGTTTTCAGGAATCAGGTTCATTATGCTCTCAGCAAGTATCGTTTTGCCAGAATTACTCTCTCCGGTTAAACCATAGACTTCTCCACTTTTTATTCCAAGACTGATACTATCAAGTGACCTATAACTGGTGCCATTAACCTTCAGGGTTGTTATGAGATTATCGATCATCAGGGAAACCTGTGTTTCGCCCTTTGAAGGTCTATCCATTCATTTCCACCTCCTTTCAGGATCTAGTGTATCTCTCAGGCCGTCTCCCATTATGTTAACCCCAACGACAATGAGAAGCAGGAAAAACACTGGGATAACTGTTGTCCACCAGTTGGAGAAACCTCCAGGGACTAAGCTAATAAGCAGGCTTCCCTGGGCTATTAGGTTACCCAGATCGGGGAGGAACACCGATATGCCAAATACATTCTGAATGTTGAGATATTCAATCAGTGAAAGGAATAGTATAACGGTTCCAAAATTAAGAGTTGCCTGGACAATCACTGGAGAAAGGGCGTCAGGGAGAACATGGCTGAACATATTCCTAATATGGGTCATGCCACTGGTTTTTGCCGCATCCAGGTATCTCATCTTCTTTACGTTTATTGTTGCTGACCTGCTTATTCTGGCATAAATCGGGAAAAGTGATATTATGAGTGCAGCGGACACAACATCAAGGCCATCAAATGATGTTCCACTTGCTTCCAGTGAAATGGAAAAAACAATTGCCAGGCCGATTGCGGTAACGTAGAAAGGAATGCTGATAAATGTGTCCATTATCCTCATAAGGGCCTCGTCAGTTGCACCGCCAAAATATCCAGATACTGTTCCAATAAGCAATCCCGAAAGCGAAGAAACTAGAATTACCAGTGCAGTATATCCAAGATCTATATACAGGGATGAAAGAATTGCAGGAAGAACTGGAATGCCGGCATAAGTTGTGCCAAAATAATACCACCATGCTGGGCCATTCCCATACAGTGAAGATGGTTTCAGAGTTGGCGGTAAAGGACCTGATCCTGTGACTGAAGAAAACCTTGTTAGCTGGGAAACTAAGCCGTATCCTGCTCCAAGATATTGGGGAACTGCCACATCCAGTAATGCTATTATGGAATAAACCATAAGAATAATGAACCCCACAAGAAATGCCTTCTTCTTGAGCAGCATCCTGAAACTGAGCTTGAATCCGAAGTCACTCATGCTCTTTTTTTCATTTTTAAACAGTGAAATTGATTTAACCATGAATGCACCTCAAAAGTTCACCTCTGGATTGAGTATCACATAAACCAGATCGACCACAAGATTTGCTATCATGAAAATAATGCCAAAAATAAGAACAAGTGAAGCCATGGCAAGGCCATTTGCCTGGATATCACCTATTATCTCGACAATAAGGAATCCAAGTCCATGAATTCTGAAGAAATACTCTACAAGCAGGCTTCCAGTTAACAGATATGCAATTATAAGGCCAATCATTGTAGCCGACGGGAAGAACCCGTTCCTTCTTGAATAATTGATAACAACATTCTTCTGACTTAATCCTCTGGCAAGCGCATTTCTGGAGTACCTATAGCTGGAATAATCCATAACACCCGCCCTTATGTACCTGATGATAATGGCAAGGATGCTCAGGGTGAGTGCAATAACAGGAAGTACAAGATGCAGAAATGAGATATATGCAAGAGTAAAATCACCGTGGAGAATGGAGTCAAAAAGTAGCATGTGGGTGGGATAAGACACCTGGCCTGAAATCCATGGGAGATTCACGCCAGATGAATACCCCTGACCATAGACTGGCAGTCCGGAATTATGTCCAAAAAGTCCTGCAAAAATCCCTATTCCACTGCCAAAAGTGAATTCCAGAATTATTGCAATCCAGAAAAGCGGCATGGAATAAAATATGAGGGATGCTATCCTTGCCATATAATCCGCTCCTTTGCTGCCCTGGTTCCCTATATATGTACCCAGTGGAACTCCTATTAAAAGTGTCAGTATCACAGTCAGGATTACTATTTCAACTGTAACTGGAAAATAAAGTTCGAAACCTATTATGAGAGGACCGGTGAAAATAGAAGTGCTTATTGTTCCAAAATTTCCATGAAATATCATGGAAAGGAATGAGATATATTCATTTGTAAAACTACCATAAACAGGCAGAAATGGTCTTGAAAATATGAAAGTAATGAGAGACAGGAGGAACAGCGTAGGGATAATAATCACTATCCTCCTCAGAATGTAGAATCGCAAATCCATCAATCTATTAAAAAACAGTGTTATATAACCTATTTGGTTTTGTATAACCATAAAAAGTAGTATTACATAGAATACTGGGAGGCTCAGTTATAATTGATTCATATTCAAATATGGTAAGATTGTTTATTTTGTTATGATATTGTTTAAATTCTTCAAGCAATCTCACATCTGGTGTAAATATGGAAACCTCAGATTATGAAACGCCCTTTGTAACCATTGAGAGGGAGAAGTGGAGAAAACTAAGAGACAGGAAGAAAATTACAATTACAGAAGAACAGTTGAGGGAAATAAGAGGTATAAATGAAAATATATCCATGAAGGAGGTAAAGGAGATTTATGCACCATTGACCAGGTTGCTCAAGGTATATTATGACAATTACAGGCGTCTGAACAGGACAAGAAAGGCCTTCCTAGAGATGGAAAACGAGAGGGTGCCTTATATTATAGGGATTGCAGGTAGTGTTGCAGTGGGAAAGAGCACAACAGCAAGAATTATGAAGGAACTTATTTCTTCATGGGAAAATTCACTCAATGTTTATATTGTTACCACAGATGGTTTCCTTTATCCAAATGAGGAGTTGAAAAGAAGAAACATAATCGAAAGAAAAGGGTTTCCAGAAAGCTATGATCTCAAATCCATGATCAAATTCCTTTACAGGATCAAATCTGGAGTAAGCCATTTAAAAGCGCCTTTCTATTCTCATTTGAAATATGACATTGTTCCTGAAGAGGAAATTGAAATTGAGAATCCGGACATAATAATTTTTGAAGGTTTAAATGTTCTCCAGTCCCATTCTGACAGGGTAAATGATAATTTTCATGATCTGATGGTCTCAGATTTTTTCGATTTCTCCATATATGTTGATGCTGAGGAAGAGACCATAAAGGAATGGTTCATCCAGAGATTCCTGAAACTGAAGGAAACAGCGTTCAAGGATCCCAATTCTTATTTCAAGAAATACGCATCCATTCCAGATGAAGTTGCCATAAAGATAGGTCTGGATATATGGGAGAGAATAAATGGACTTAACCTTAGAATGAATATAGAGAGAACAAAATATCATGCGCAGTTAATCCTCAGGAAGAGAGAAAACCATGAGGTAAATTACATTCAGCTAAGGAAGATCTAATTATCTAAAGCCAACAAATTTTGGTAATTTCCTCATTCTATCCTTTCCACTATGACACCGTTTGCCATTCCACCACCCTCACATATGGCAATAAGACCGCGATTTGCTTTTTTTCTCTCCAGAACATTAAGCATTGTCCCAACCAGTCTCGATCCTGTTGCTCCCAATGGGTGGCCAATGGCTATGGCTCCGCCGTTGATATTGACTTTATCCGGGTCTGCACCTGTGGATTTAATCCAGGCAAGCACAACCGAGGCAAAGGCCTCATTAACCTCAAAATAATCAAAATCCTCCATTGTAAGATTTTCCTTCTTCAACATCCTCTTTGTAACATCGATCGGTCCTGTTAGCATTTCTACAGGATTCACCCCTGCAACGGTGAATGATCTCAGCCTTGCCCTTTTATTCAGGTCTAGCTGGTCGGCTTTCTGTTCTGAAGCAATAAGTGTCAGGGAAGCACCGTCAGATATCTGACTTGAGTTTCCGGCAGTAATATTATCTACTCCATAGAATGCATTTTTCAACCCTGATAACTTTTCTATGGTGCTATCAGTTCTCACACCTTCATCACTATCCACAACCCGATTGTTTCCATCCCTGTCTGCCCCCATTACAGGGAAAATTTCCGATCTTATATCATTGATGTTTGAATGGGCTTTCCTGTGGCTTTCAAGGCTGAAAATGTCCATCTCTTCCCTTGTTATACCATATTTCTCAGCGACAATTGATGCTGCTCTGGCCTGGCTGAACCAGTCCTCGTCTATTGGATATCTTTGCCTGAGCTCTTTGGTCATGGGCGTGGAATCGTTATGGATGCTTGAAAACATTGGAACCCTTGTCATAGATTCAACTCCACCTGCAAGGACAAGATCATAAATTCCAGATTCAATTCCACTGTACCCAAACTGTATGGATTGAAGACTTGAACCACATTGCCTGTCCACAGTGACCCCTGGAACAGTTTCTGGAAGACCTGCTGACAGCCAGGCATTTCTGGCTATGTTTGCTGACTGTTCTCCAAACTGATCGACGCTACCAACTATAAAATCATCTATGTTTGAAGGTTCTATCTTCAGCCTGGCAAGCAGCTCACGAGACAGTGATCCAAGGAGGTTGACAGGATGTGTGTTCCTGAAGTACCCGTTTCTCCTTCCGAAGGGTGTTCTCAAATTTTCAATTACATAAGCATCATGTAATTCTCTATTCATTTTTGAGAATAGTGTCCCAATAATTATCTCTTATCATTCATAGCAAATCATAAGTGCCATTCGAAATATTTGAAATTCAATAAGCTGGCTTAACGTTTAGTTCATATAATTTTTTTTATAAATCCTATTAAGCTGAATTCTATTTTACCTATATGGAAAATAAAAAAATCATGATACTTGGAGCAACAGGCTCCATTGGCAAAAGGCTTTACTATTCCCTTAGGGAGAAAGATTATGATATATATGTAGTTTCACGAAACAGTAAGAGGGCGAAGGAAATCCTGCCAGATGCTACAAGTTATATTGAATACAATATGAATAAACCAGATGAACTTTCTGAATTCATGAACGGAATCAGAGCAGTGGTAAATCTCTCGGGAGCTCCTATTTTTTCAAAATGGAGAGGGAATTACGAGAAGGAAGTCGTGGAAAGCAGGGTAAAGGGAACGAGGTACGTAATAAGTGCAATGGAAAAATGCGATAAGAAACCAGAAGTACTGATCAATGGTTCTGCAGCAGGTATATATGGGTATTCGGAAAATGTAGCTGCAACAGAGAGCTCTCCCGAAGGAAAGGATTTCTGGGCAAACCTTGTATCCAGCTGGGAAAAAGAGGCATATAAGGCCAAAGATCTCGGTGTGAGAGTCGTAACTGTAAGAACAACCCTTGTACTGGAAAATGGTGAGGGTGCGCTGGCCGCACTGGTACCGTATTTCAGGAAGGGACTGGGTGGATATGTAAGACCAGGTAGCCAGATATTCCCGTGGATTCACATGGATGATGAGATAGGCATAATAATGTCTGCAATTGAAAATACTGGCTTTTCCGGTCCCATAAACTGCGTAGGCGGAAACTGTACCTCAAGAATATTTTCTGAAAGTGTTGGGAAAGTATTGAAGAAAAAATCTGGGCTACCAATTCCTGGTTTTATCATAAAATCTCTTTTCGGAAAGGCCTCTGATCTTGTTCTCAAAAGCCAGTTAATAAAATCGGAAAAAATGGAATCTCTTGGTTATAAAATCAAGTTTGCAGACATCAATATTGCCATGGAAGACGCACTCAAGGAAAAAAAGAATTGATCTTTTTACCCACATTTGCTCATTCTATGCTTTCTCCTCTATTTCCATAGAGAATATCATACATCTGGGAGAATATTCCCTTCTTTTCCCTCAACTCTGGGAACGTTCCAGACTCAACAATTTTACCATCCTGTAGAACTATAATCTTATCTACCAGGGATATCATTGAGAACCTGTGCGTTATCAGGATAAGTGTTCTATCCTGGGCGAATTTTTCCAGACTCTGGAAGATGAACTTCTCTGAATATGGATCAATATTCGATGTTGGTTCATCCATTATGATGATCTGAGGGTTCCTGCACAATGCCCTTAAAATTGCAATAGCCTGCTTCTGTCCCTCTGATAGGCTTCTTCCAAGTTCTCCGACATTGGTTTCCATGCCATCAGGGAGCTTGTCAAATATCCTTTTCAGGCTGAAATCAGATGCTAGTTTTTCCATTTCCTCCTCCGACTTGTCTGGAGCTGCGATTTTAACATTCTCATATATTGTGCCCCTGAAAAGGAATGGTTCCTGAAGTACTGGAGAGATGAGATTCCTGTAAGACTCTGTGTTAATTTCTGAAAGGTTCCTCCCATCTACAAGTATTTCCCCTGTTTGTGGTGTGTAGAATTTCATTATGAGGTTAGAAAGTGTCGTCTTCCCGGCTCCAGTATGTCCAACAATCCCTATATTCTCACCTTTCTTTATTGTCAGATTAATATTTTTAAGGGCATCCGAATCGTCGTATGCGAAATTGACATCTTTAAGGACAATAGAGTCCTTGAGTGTTGAAACATTTACCTCTCCTTCAGATTTTTCCTCCTTCTTACTATCTATAATTCCGTATATTCTTCCAACCCCAACAATAGATGACTGATAGGAGTTATAGAGCTGTGAAAGCTGGATCACAGGATCAAAAAACTCCTGAACGTAAAATATGAATGAAACAAGGATACCGATTGAAATCAATCCAGCCCTTAACTGTATTGCTCCCGCCAGTACAACAATAGCTATTCCAGTATATTCGATCACTCTTACTATTGCACCATACATTGAGGAAAGTCTTGATGCCTTGATATTTGCATTAAGATTATCACTGTTAAGGCCGTCAAATTTTTCCTCTGTATATGATTCCACGTTGAACGCCTTTATGCTTCTTATGGATGATATATTTTCAGCAAGATTCCCGGTGATTGCCGCAATTGTTCTTCTTGTTCTTAGATAATTCCTCCTCACTTTGCCCTGCAGTGATATGGTGAACAATGAAAGGAAAGGTAGCACTATGAGAGCATACAGGGTCAGGTTAAAATCGAGATACAGCATAATTGCTATGGACATTATTACGGTGGTCATTCCGGAGACGACTGACGGGATCTGAAAAGTAAGAAACTCTCCCAGAGTTTCCCCATCATTTGTCATTCTGCTGATCAGAAAACCTGCCTTAACCTTGCTGAAGAATGAAATTGGAACGTGCTGTATGCTTTTGAATGATCTGTCTCGAAGGTTTTTTACAGTACCCTGTGCAAGTATGGTTGAGCTTATAACCCTGAATCTGTTAGATGCAAACTGTATCATTGCCAGTCCAATGAATAGCAGGCTGAAATCAAGTATAACCTTGAAACTTCTGTCGGCCACTCCGTTAACAGCATCTCCAATTGCAAGGGGGGAGAAAGTAGCAGCTATTGCAGTGATCATGACTGAGGCAATCAATATAGTCATCTGCTTCCTGTTTTTTGCCATGTCCTTTATAAGTCTCTTGAGGGCTGTTCTTCCCTTCAGGGTTTTTATATAAGTTTCCTCGATTTCTTCATAGGTCTGTTTCATTTTCGAACCCCTCCTTTTCCATTGCGTAGTTCAACTCTTCAATATTATCGAGTTGTCTTATCTCCCCGTCCTCAAGTTCATACACTGTTGTTGCATATTTCATTGCCGAGTATCTCAGAGACACGAGCACTACAGTAATGCCCTCAATATTCTTCACGATCCTTGAGAAAATTGCAAGCTCAGTCTCTGGATCAACGCTTGAAGTGGCATCATCCAGTATGAGTATTCTTGGGTTTGACGCTATTGCCCTCGCAAGGGCAACTCTCTGCCTCTGGCCTCCTGAAAGTGTTATCCCTCTCTCTCCAATGATAGTTGAATAACCTTCAGGAAGGCTCTCAATGAAATCATCAATCCTGGCAATCTTCGAGGCTCTTTTAGCCATCTCCTCTGTAATTTCTTTCCTGCCAAATATGATATTTTCACTTATTGTTCCTGAAAGAAGACTTATTTCCTGGGGAACTATGGCAATATTCTTTCTCAATGAAGAGAGCGGAATATCTTTTATGTTAACACCACCGATAAATATACTCCCTTCTGATGGATCTTCAAGTCTTGGTATGAGATTGACAAGGGAACTCTTGCCGGTACCTGTTTCCCCTGTAAGGCATACAAATGATTCGGGTGGTATTTCCAGATCGATATTTCTTAAAATTTCCCTGTCTCCACGCTTGTATCTGACGTTCCTCATGCTTATTCCGTTTCCTTTCGGGAAATCACCACCTGTTAGAACATCCTCATCAAGATCCCTGTCCAGCACTCCCTTTATCCTGCCTATTCCGGCTCTTGCATTTTCTGAAAATGCAATCAGTCTTCCCAGGAAACTTACTGGAAAAGTTACCATGGTAAATATATTTACAGCTGCAACCAGCCCACCCACATCGCTTCTTGCTATAATTGATGTGTAACCTCCATAGAATATTACAGCGGTGGCAGCTGCACTTATTATGAATGGCATAAGGTTGTTGTAAAAACCCCTCAGGTTTGCCACTTCCATATATTCTCCATAATATGTATCTGTTATTCCTGTAAATCTGTTGATCTGTGGGTCCTCCTGCAGGTAAGATCTGACAGTCCTCTGTCCTGTAATGTCCTCCTGAATGCTTTCAGTCATGACCCCATATGTTTCCCTTATTTTCATCCAGTGTGGCCTTTGCTTCCTCTGAAACTTTATGCCTATATAGATAAGAATTGGAACCGTTGCGAGAAAGAATAGCGAATAGAAAACATTAATATAAAAGAGATAACCTACTGCGAATATTATTATTAAAATCGTTGGAATTAATTGGGAAAGGGAATTCATGATGAAATTTCTGCTTGCATCAATATCCATTGTTGTTCTGGATAGCAGGTCACCCGATGTTTTATCCTGAAAGAATTTTGTCTTCTTCTTCACCATGCTGTTTACAACCTTCTTTCTCAGGTTGTAAGCATATATCTGGCTGGAGTATTGTGCTCCAAAGTTAACTACGAACGATGCAACCGCGGATAGAACAGCCAAAAGCAGAATGTATTCAATTTCCAGATAGATTGCATTAAAATTCTTGGATTCAAGGGAATCAATAATTGCACCTATTATAATAGGAACAAGAAGCCTTGTTGCAGTAGATAATACTGCAAACCCTATTATCAGGTAAATTACCCACTTCTTGTTTTTGAGGTATTCCCTTGAGAAGAGTAGAGGTTCAAACACTCCTTTTATTTTTTTCAAAAAACTTTTTTTATTATCATTCAAAATATCCCTATATTATGACGAGAATTTTAAAGTTTTGTAGTTGATTCAAAGACTTTTATATGGTTGAAGAATAAAGAACTTTTTCAGTTTTCAAAAATAAGAATATAAAATAAGAATATAAATATATATAAGTGACTCATAGAGGCTGAGTGAAAAGGTTTGAATTCAATGAAGTGAATACAGTAGAAATACGTGCAAAGTCTGTAGGAATTATCTGAATAAAACCTTTGAAATCATTAAAGTTTAATAAATTCAAGTATAAATGAATGGGTGAAGATCTGTATGGCTATAAGTGAAAATAATCAAATGAAATCAGAAAAACTTAATAGAACTCAAGTTGCTCAGATCCTTTCTGCCTTCTCTGGATGGCTTATGGATGGTTATACATCAATAGCATACGTGGTTGTTGCTGTAACCATATCCGGGGTATTTTTTCCCTCAAATTTTTCAGATTCTCTCTTTCTCACATTTCTCGGTCTCGCAGTTGGAGCTCTAGCACGTTTTGTTGGATCAATCGCCCTTGGAAATTTTCTTGGAGATAAGCTCGGTAGAAGGAAAATGCTACTGTATTCCATTGTAGGATTTTCATTCTTTTCCTTCCTGATAGCTTTCATACCCACTTACCAGACAGCAGGATATGCAGCAACAGCAATACTGTACATACTCCTATTTTTAGTTGGTATCTTCGCAGGTGCGGAATATTCTGGAGGTACAGCATTATCAATGGAAGCCATACCGCAGAGAAAAAGGGTAGCAGTAGGAGCCTTTGTACAGAGTGGTTACGGAGTTGGATATTTCATCCTTTTGCTGGTTGCATCTCTTGTGAGGTCTTATTATGGCCCGGCACAGGCGGACGACCTTGTATGGAGGGTCATATTTGCAACAACCATTATTCCTGGTATAGTTGCCGTCATCATCAGGCTATTCACTCACGAGAGTCCTGTCTTTGATGAAATGAAATCCAGGAACGAAATTGAAAAGGTTCCCATAGAGGGTACAATATTGCAAACAAGAATTCTTGTTTCGGCTTTTTTGCTGGTGGCTGGCCTGCTATTATTAAACACAATAACACTGAGTTTCTACCCTACATTCCTCGGGGAGTTGTACACAAAGATATCCGGATCTGCCGATGATCTTTACAATTCTTACATAAATCTCATATCACTCGTAGGTGTATGGATAGGTGGAGTTTTTGCCTTCCTGATATTCAGGAGAAAATTGACCATGACTATATTTTCCATAATATTCCTGATATCATTAATACCTCTTTATTACCTTGTATTTTCTGGAAACCTTACACTTACCATTGTAGCTTTTTCAGTTCAGGCATTCATTGAGGCCGCAATATTTGCATCTATACCTGCATTCCTATCAGAAGTTTTCAGCAAGTCACACAGGACAACATCCATTGGATTCATATACAATGGTGCAGCAATACCTGCGAGCTTTGGAATTTCTGCGGTCATATACTTTTCTTCAAAAAATCTGTTCGGCACAACCGGTCAATCGTGGTTGATTTTCCTCTTCATTGGAACAATTGTCCTGCTCATAGGATTATTACTATCAAAAGAGAGTTCAAGCAGACTGAAAGATCCCATAAACGACTGATGATTTGAAAAATCAATCTCCAATATGGCACTTCATTTTCTAAATCTCAGGGCATCAAGTATGTAATCTGGAATACTAACGGTCCTGTTATTATTCAATCTGAGCCTGCCTGGATTATCTTCCTTCATTACCATGATATCAGGCAAAAGGGAATTTTCTTCCAGGAATTTTAGAATATCTGGAGTTTCAAAAATTACCCTGTTCAAAAAATACCTCCTTTCAATGTCAAGTTCTTTATATTTCAGGTCTGAAGGAACCGAAACTCTGCCGTTGCTATCCGGTACTGGATTTCCATGAGGACATTTTTCGCAGTCGAATTTCTTACATGCTGCTGAAATAATCTCTTCTGTCATGCCATGCTCGATGCCCATTGCCTGATCATCAAGCTTGGACCACTTCATATTAAGCCCTTTCCACAGGAGTATCTCGGCAACTCTATGCTTCCTCAAAAACAGGTTTGCCTCTCTTTCGCCATCTTCAGTAAGAGAATATTTACCCCTATCATTCCTTTTTACAAAGTTCTTATCAAGAAGTATTTTAATCTCATCATAAACAGTCTGTCTTGCGGTTCCCAGTATCTGGGAAATGTCTGCCAGGGTCGCAAATCCCTTGTATTCATTCAATTCATATATTGATTTTAAATAATCCTCAGTCGTCACAGACAGGTTGGCACTCATCACAATAATAATTCCATTCTGGATAATATACTCTCCTTACATGTAATTCAGAGTTCAATCATTACATAATATTTACCACGGTCCTGTATTACTTTGCAGGATATACCTAAGTTTTTAATCTTATTCTCAAGATCTTCAGCCTCAATTTCAGTGCCAGTCTTGAGATACAGGGAATTGAAGCCAAATTCTGGGACTTCATGCTGTTCAACTATGAATTTGCTAATTTTATTCATTATGACTGAAAAGGTACTCTCATCAACCGTAAGGTCGCCTTTCCTTATCTTCTCAAGACCTATGTTCATAATACCATCAAATATAGACTGGTCCGATTTTCTCTTTATATTCTTTACACTTTTTGATCGCGCACCGCTTACCAGTAGAAAAGCTCCAAGGGCCAGTACCGGAATCAGGTCTATAATATAAAATAACAGAAACCTATAATATACTACTATGAATATATAAAATGAAAGAAGGGCAACACCTCCCAGCACTGATGTAAGTTTCATGGCACTTTAATTCAATCAATTTATTAATATTATTCTAAACAATAGGTGATTTCAATATTGAATACAGACCGTAAAAACATCCCACGACCTGCTCCATCCCTTTCATTATTCTGACTTAGTTCATGTTTTAAAAATAATGAAGTGTTATGGAAGGTGTTTATTTTTAGTCAGAAAGCATGTCGCTCCATGGATAAAGATTCTATTTCTATCCTTAACCAGGAAATTACAGATTGCAAAAAATGCCCCAGACTTGTTGATTTCAGGGAGCATGTGCTTGAAAAGTCAAAAAAATATGAATCAGAAATATTCTGGAGAAAGCCTCTAACAGGATATGGAGATATAAATGGAAGAATGATGATAGTGGGCCTTGCACCAGCTGCATCTGGAGGAAATAGGACAGGACGGGTATTTACGGGAGATAAAAGTTCGGAATTTCTCATCTCCTGCTTATACGAAGCCGGTATAACAAACCAAAAAACATCACTTTCCAGGGATGATGGCCTCGCGTATTTTGATTCATATATATCGCTTGCTGTAAGGTGTGTCCCCCCAGAAAACAAGCCGGAAAAAGGGGAGATAATGAATTGTAACTCATATCTGCTCAGGGAAATCCATTTGATGAAAAATCTGAAGATTATAGTTGTTCTGGGAAAGATAGCGTTCGATGCTGTAGTTCAATCACTGAGGGAATCTGGAAACACAGTAAGAGGATGGAAATTTGGAAACGGGAAAGTCTATGAAATGGATGGATACAAAGTTATGTGCATATTTCACCCAAGCCCCAGGAACGTGAACACTGGAAGAATCACAATGGAAGAGTTTGTGGAACTATTCAGGAAAGCAAGAGAAATGACAGAGTGAAAAGATTAAAGCCATTGAGATGATAGTTTCCCTTAGCTGATCAAGATGATAGATATATCTAAAAATGGCAATATTGGGGAAATATCACTTTCAAGAAAGGAAAAGAGGAACGCGATTAACCAGGATCTGCTGGAAGAACTGATCAAGGCCATTAAGTCTCTGGAAGAGGACAGGAATCTGAAAGTAATTGTATTTGATTCCAGTAACGGTGACTTCTCAGTTGGTGCAGATATAAACGATCTTCTGGCGATGAACATTGATCTTGCCAAATCCTTCAGAAAAAAAATGTCCACAATTGTTAGTAGCATGATCAATTCAGACAAAATATTCATCTCATATCTGACTGGATTCTCTCTTGGAGGCGGTTTCGAAATATCACAATGGTCAGATATGATTATAGCAGAAGAGAAGTCAAAAATTGGGCAACCTGAAGTTAATATCGGAATAAATGCAGGTGCTGGAGGGAACACTATCCTTCCAAGGGAAATAGGATATAAAAACGCAATGTACCTAGCTCTTACTGGTAATATACTTTCAGCCAGGGAAGCAAAGGAAAGAGGAATTATACAGGAAACTGTAAGTTCAAAGGAAGAAATGCTTGAAATTGCAAGAAAAATTGCCTCAAAAGATAGTCAGACGATAATAGAAATTAAAAAATCAATGGTCAGATCACTGGGTTTAAATCCCGCAGATGATATGAAGCAAGAGGAAGAGTCATTTATAAAATTGACACAGAACATAACCACAAAGGAACTTCTCAAAGCTTTTCTCAATAAATAGAATATTGAGTCATGCAGTATAGCAAATTCAAATATATATTTATAAAAAAATGACATTCAGCACATATGTACATAGTTTCAACTTCCAGAACCGGTGAATTTGCAAAAAACATGATGACCAGCAGTACGATGAAAGGAGTGGGGGTTGAACGCAAGGTATTTCCTGATGGGGAAAGATATTTCAGGATACTGGAGGATCTGAGCGGGAAGGAAGTTGCGGTTGTCGGAAATACGAACAATGATTCCGAGATACTTGAATTGTTATTCCTGCTAGACGCTGTCCGGGAGGACAATCCATCTAAATTAATTGCGGTGATACCCTATTTTGGATATGCGAGACAGCATATGATCTATAAGAAAGGTGAAGCAATATCAGCAAAAGTCCTGATCAGTTCCATATCAGAATATGCGGATGAAATCGTTACAGTTGATATTCATGACACCTCTTCATACAGGTATTCAAAAAGGAAATGCAGGGATTTTCATGCATCTGGAAGTATTGCAGATTATTTCAGGGAAAAAAATATTGATCTTGTCATGGCTCCCGATGATGGTGCATTCTTCAGGGCTAAGGAGGTAGCTGATATTCTTGGATGCAAAAGCGGATTTATGAACAAGAAGAGAATAGACGCAACTACGGTGGAATATAACATGGATCATATAGATGCCTCAGGAATGAAGGTATTACTTGTAGATGACATCATTTCTACGGGTGGTACAATACTGAGGTCCATGGAAATCATAAAGAATTCAGGGGCATCAGCAGTGTTTGTATCTGCAACTCATGGCTTATTTATAAACAATGTGGACAGAAAAATAGCATCAGAGTGTGTAGAACTGGCCGTATCAGATACTATCAAGTCAGGTTATAGCAAGATTAATGTATCCCGGAAACTATCATATTTCATCACTGGTGATTAGATTGGAAAAGAATCTGAGAATATGCCCAATTGATGGTTTCTACAGGGGTTTTGAATGCCCAAAATGTGGACAGGAGGGACGGAATCTCATGTATCCAGACGAGGTGGATGCTGTTGGTCGAATCCTTGCTGGAATGCTGAGGCACTTCCCAGAAAATTATGGAATCAGGTTATCAAAAAATGGTTACGCAAAAATATATTCTATTGTCCCAGCCATAAAGACGCAGAGGAGAAGGTTTGGATGGTTAACTCCACTTCATATAGAGGCACTTGGTAAAACAGATGAAAAGGGAAGATACCAGGTGAATGATAGAGGGGAAATAAGGGCAACGTATGATCACACAATTCCAGTAATCCTTGATGATCTTCCAGTAGATGATATACCTGACATACTTTTTTACCAGACTACCGGTGAGGAGTTCTCACTGATCAGGGAAACTGGAATCAACCCATCTGACAAGACATATATCCATCTCTCATCAACGTTCAGGAAGGCATATGTCACAGGACTGTTCCACGTGGATGATCCAGTAGTGATAGGGATCAACACCGAGGAGCTCAGGGAGAAAATACCAGTGTACAGGGCTTCAAGAGAGGTTTATCTCACAACAGAAATTCCTCCAGAATTCATATTATCAATCGAGCAGGAGGAAGTAAACCTGTCCCAGGAAGAAAAGGAGGAAGTTGAAAATTACAAGGAGAGGAGGGAAAGGAGAATTCTCGGGGAGAGGAATAACTTAAAGCACTGATTTAAGACGTATATAGTCCCTTGCAGCGGTAATTCCCCTGATAGCTGCCCCATATATGTCGTACTGTACCCTTTCTATACTGCTTGATCTGAACCTTTGATCAGGTTCCTTTACGAAAACTATCCCATCATTCTCAGCCGTATGCCTGTAGACCATCTGTCTATGCCTGTCCAGTGAAGTAAGGCTCCTTTCTGTCATATATATCCTGCATCTTTCTGCGAGTTTTAGTGCCTGATCAAGATTCTTGTAAATATTTGAATCAACGAATATATCATTATCTTCATCCAGGTTCTCATATCTATCTTCTGTTGCCAGGAAGATATCCACGTCTTTTACTGATACCCTTGTACTGAAGTTTACTCTTATTCTGAGTCTTTCAACCTCCTGGTTATAGAAATCTACCAGTGCCATAAACTCTCTTCTCTTTGTGGGTTCATCTATCTCATTGATCTGTCCACCTATCCTGTTTCCCGCTTCATTGATCTCAACATCCATTCCTGCATTAGCAAGATAAATGGCAGCCTCCATCCCAGCCACACCGGCTCCCGCTATCTTAACATGTCCTGTTGCATGCTCGGCAGTATAGTATGTTTCATTGCCTGTTAGTGGATTTACAGTACATCTTACCTGGCCAAAACTGAAATCCCTGCATGCCTGGTTACATCTAATACATGGTCTTGGCTTCATGCCGGCCTTTAGTTTCAATGGAAAATAAGGATCAGCAAGTGCGGCCCTACCTACAGCAACTAAATCGCTTTTTTCCAGGGCTTTTTTAACAGAATCAAGATCAACTACAGATCCGACTACTATTGTTGTTACATCCGGTTTTCTAATCAATCTATTTCCAATGTGATTTCTTTCAGAATAATATGAGGCAGAAGAACCTGGGGGAGCAGTCCTACCTGCAGAAAAATGAACATAATCTATGTTCTTCAGGGAATCGGCAATTTTAAGACCATAATCAGGTCCATACCCATCGGGTTCATCTTCATACAGGCTTAGCCTGATGCCAATCTTTAGATCCGTTTCCTTTCTTATAAGGTCTATTATTTCCTGAGGGAACCTCAATCTCCCAGTAAAATCATTACCATAGCGATCCTTTCTTTTATTCAGCGAAGGCGATAGAAACTCCTGAATGAGGTATGCATGTGCGCCATGAAGTTCAACCCCGTCAAAGTTGGATTTTTCGGCTATTTTTGCTGCCTTAAGAAAGGAATTTTTAATCTCCTCTATCTGTTCCATAGTCAGTTCATCAGTTTCCCTGCCGAGGTATGGCATGGAAGTCGGTGCTCCTGGTCTTTCAGAAGATTCTGCAAGAGCCTTTCCCCCGGCATGCACCAGCTGTGCAAAAATTCGTGTATCATGAGAATGAATTCGTTCTGTGAGCCTCTTCAATCTTGGTGCCTGGTCATAGGAAGCAAAGGAAAGTTCATTTCTCGAGCCCCTGCTCAGGGGAGCATCGATATATGAATATTCAGTAACAATCATTCCAAATCCTCCACGTGCTCTCTCTTCAAGGTAAGAAGTGTGAATTTCATTGGTGAAACCATCTGGATCAGCCAGATTAGAAATCATGGGTGCCATAACAAATCTATTTTTTATTGTCAAGTCTCCTATATTCACCGGTTCAAAAGGGTCCATATTACCATATTCATTCCTTTTATAAGTTATTGAGGATCCAAGTTCAGCCGTAAAACTGAGGGAATTAAGCAGGGAAACACTTTGTATCCTTTCACATGGGTGTTTATATAAAGAATTGAACCCTAAAATGCAAAATTTCCTGCCTTGATACTTGAACATTCACATGAAAAAACAATTCTGGAACCTTGAGGCACTTCAAAATTTCCCGACATTTAGAAGTCAACTAACCATCCCATAATTCATAATTCATTTTGCTGGACTAGCGTTCACTTCTTCCACTTCAGGTTTGGTTCTTCTCGCAAAAAGATCGTAGTATGCCACGCCTGCAAGAAATTGAATTACCCCTCCTACAATTTCAGGTAATGGTAGATATAGATCCATCAAGGCTCCAGACGCTCCGGAGGTTGTCTGTGCAATTCTTGCTGCACTGGCCTGCAATCCAGTCCCCGCACCATAATCCCCTTCTTTCAGGCCACTCACATTGATGTTGCTTCTGGATGGAAGCCCAAAACCTGCTATTCCTGCACGGAATATATAGAAAATGCCTGCAATGTAGAAGTATGGAGAAAGGGCAAGGGGAATCATCAGCAACCCCTGAAGCATTCTTCCGTAGGATCCTATTTTTGCCGCTTTCTCTCCTCTTTTCCTGTATCTTGATGAAATGTATGAGCCCATGGCCGTTGATATGTATGATATGGTGAAAACAATGCCAATAGTGGTTGTGGTGGATGATGGATACATCTCAGAAAACCAAAGGGAAAGTATGGGCATTGAAATTCCTATCCCGGCACCGTTAAATGCATTAGCGATGACTGTTTTTCCTATATGCTTCACTGATCCCCTTCCAACAAAGCCTGTTTTTTTCTTTTCTGAACCTCTTTCAAAAACAAGGAACAGGGAGATAAATGATATTAAGATAAGAAGAAAACTTATTCCAAAAAGGATTCTATAAGAAGCAGCATCTCCAACATAAGACGACACTCCATTTCTGCTTATAACCATCACCCCTCCTACAACTGCAAATATGGATCCAACAGTTGTCATCAGTCCAAGTTTTTTTACCCTGTCATTTGGGTCTCTCCAGTTCTTTGCTACAAGTGCTGTTGATCCTGGAGAAAAGGCACCTCTCATGCCACCGGGGCCACCTGCAATTCCACCGATCACTGAAAGATAAATCAATGGTCCGGAAGTTACAAAGAATAGGATAGCCGTAGAAATAAGAGGAAAAACCTCGCCAATTATCATTGAATATTTATAGCCTATCCTATCTCCCAGTACACCAAGGATCATAGTCTGGATCACTGTAAATACCACAACAAATCCAGTAAGAAAACCAACATAAAGGTTATTGAAACCCAGAACCTTCAGGTAAAGTGGATATGCAATCGCGGAAAAACTAAGCGCACCACTTCTAACTGCCCTTGACAGCAGCAAAAAATTAAAACCTCTCTCTATCCTATTCTGGGGAAGCACAATCTAAGGTTATTTTAGCACTAAAGAAAAAACTTTGTAAATTATATCAATGAATAGCCACTATATTTCGACAATCCTCTCAATTTTTTTTAAATTTGCCAGCGCGGGTAGTTAACTTTTTATTTATTTGTAAACTCTCCCTTACTATGGGGCTGTGGGGTAGCTTGGTATCCTACGGGCTTTGGGAGCCTGAGACTCCGGTCCAAATCCGGGCAGCCCCATTTTTT
>JAMDCG010000091.1 GCA_023489425.1 Thermoplasmatota archaeon | reverse complement strand
CGGGGGGGAGATTTGAACTCCCGAGCTACAAGAGCGGTAGATTTCGAATCTACCGCCTTACCGGGCTAGGCTACCCCGACATTCATTTTCTTATGTTCCTCCATAATACATTTATTCATTATGACTTTTATGGAGTTTTCTTCAGCAAGTTTTGCCGCTTCCATATTCTCTACACCAAGCTGCATCCATATAAACTCTGGCTTTATGATTAAGGATTCTTCCACAACTGGAACAACTGCCTCTGACTTTCTGAAGATATCTACAACATCTATCTTGTGTTCCTTTGACGCTGATTTTAAGTCCGGATAACATTTGAGACCTTCCCATTGATCAAAAGTTGGGTTGATTGGTATTACCTTAAAACCATGATCCATTAGATATTTGGAAACTTTATAACTATCCCTGTCAGTTTTATTGCTAATTCCGACTACCGCTACACTCTTATTTCCCTTTAAAACATCCTTAATAACTTTTGCTTCGTTCATGGTGTAATAAAAATAATATTGGTTTTAAATCTTTTCTTTATTTTACCAGTTTCTCAATTTCTTCCTTGGTAAATATTTTGAAAGTTGAGTCGCTTCTGATTGATGCCACTTCTGGAGTCTTGTATTCTGCTCCTTCCTCCATTGAAGATTTAAGTGCTGCAATACCAATACCAATTGCTGTCTTTTCGTCTGCGTCTTCCTTATATTCCTTTTCAAGATAGTTAAGAACCTGATCTCTCCCTGCTCCTATTGCAGTTGCCTTGTATTCGTTAATGACTCCAGATGGATCTGAATCAAAGAGCCTTGCTCCTACCTGATCTATACCTGCAAATATTATAGATACCCCATATGGTCTTACTCCACCATACTGTGTGTACTGTTGCATCTGGTCTGCTACTTTCTTGACAAGATTTTCTATGTTTACCAGAGACCCGTAGCTAACCTTTTCCTGTTGTGTTACAATTCTTGCAAAATCTATTAGGACCCTTGCATCGGCTCCAAGACCTGATGTAACACAGCCTACGAAATCATCGATTAACTGAATTTTTTCCAGAGAGTTCTGTTCCATTAACTTGCTTCTTGGTCTTTTTTCTGAGATAAGAAGCACACCATCTTTGAACTTGATTCCAAGAGCAGTGGAACCTCTTTTTACTGCTTCTCTTGCGTATTCAACCTGAAAAAGTCTCCCATCAGGGGAGAAAACTGTAATTGCTCTATCATATGCCATTTGTCCCTGTTGCATTTATTTTCACCTTAACTCCCTTAACATGTTTCTCTAATAAATCTTTTCTAATTTTTCCTTTTGTTGCTTTGCGTCAACCGGTCTGTATTATTAATATGACTTGATTCTTATTTTGAGAGGAATCACTGGTCTATATTCCTTTGTTAGAATAAGAGAGTGTTTGTTTGTACCCGCCTATGATTACGCATACTAAAGTTTCAAAATTTTTCAGAAGAAAATCTATGTAATATCCCTTCGAAGAACCAATTAATACCTACACGTTATTAAAAATGATATGAACAATAACACATTTCTCTTTACATAGCCAACCTGCTCTATTGACTTTGAATTTTCATACATTACACTCTGATATGAAGTGAAAGTTAGATTTAATATTCCTTTCATGGCAAAAGTTATTCGTTACATAAAAGATAAAATTATTAGTTCATTATTCATGTATAACATAGTGTTTCCGTATTGCAGTTCATGTAAGGCAAAAAAGAATCTTTGTGGACTTGGATATTGCCCCATAATAAAAAATTTAAAATCCAGTGGTCTAGAGTTAAAAATGGTCAGCGGAGATGCTGAAGCTGACACACCTCCTGGCATATTTGTTGGTAGTTATGGTTATCCGGAGGTTCTTGCCGGTCCAACTGCCCTCTTTAATCCTGATGTTTTTGATTACGGAAAGGAAAGATTTGGAATGAAACTGGAAGAGGTGATTTCCATGAATTCGAATGTCTATAGAACGGCTTCAAAAATGTCGATTAGAAGACCGGATGAAAAATTTCACGAATATATACTGGAAAGTGCTTCTTCCATAAAACCATTTGAAATTGCATTCAAGACTGAACATTTCTCCATGCATGGACCAGACACGGGTGACTTTTTTGATACCCCGGTTGGATCAACTGCAATGGTATCAAACCTTAGAGTTACGGGAAACCCTAAGATACCAAGGATGGTTGATTACATTCATGGAGATAATGATCTAAAATCATCGGAAGGCCTGTTTAAACTATTCCAGGAGGGATTCCAGCCAGAATATCTGCAGAACATACTTGCTGGTGGTTTGATAGGAATAGATCACCAGAGGAAGATGGTGCCCACGAGATGGGCAATAACTGCTACTGATGATATTCTTTTCAAAGAATTAAAGAAAGATATAATTCACTCACCATGGATCTCGGATATCATGCAATTCAACATGAACTATGTGGGTAATTCATTTCAGGTTGTACTCTTTCCAGGACCTTTCTCCTTTGAAATGCTGGAACAATGGAATAGAGGTTCCCTGTGGGGTCAGGGTTCTGTTTCCATTGATTATGAAGGGATTAAGGGAAGAACTAACTATGCTTCGAATATAACGGGGGCATACTATGCAGCAAGATTATCGGTTGCAAGATACCTCAGGTCCATAGGAAAACAGGCCTCGGTAATCGTTGTAAGAACCATTGGTTCAGAATATCATTCTCCTTTAGGGGTATGGGTTATAAGGAGTTCTGTCAGAGAAGCATTAAAAAACAGGCCAGTAAGATTTTCTTCTAATGATGAATTCTTAAAGGAATCCAAACTGGGTATCGAAAATGCAAAAGATCTGTCGTGGATTATAAGAAATCAAAAGAGGCAGAAGAGACTGGTTGATTTCTAATGGATGGTTATCTAATTTTTGACAATCATTTTCACCTCAATTATGAAAATAACTTTCTTGAAGGAGCTAGAAGATTCAAGAAGGCTGGAGGTAATGCAATCAATCTTACCAATCTTCCAGACTACTCTCTCCCATCTGAGAATTATTATAAAACAATATATGAAAGAACAATCAGCATGGCGAATGCTGTAAGAAGAGAAACAGGTTTGACAGTACTGGTCACTCTTGGACCGTATCCTCTAGATTACAATCATTTTTCTGAGATGAATCTGGATTCAGAGAATATTGTTAAAAATGGTATAGATCTTGCGGCAAAACTTATTGAGGAGGGAGTCACCAACGCCATGGGAGAAATAGGTAGGCCTCATTTTCCAGTCTCAGATTTGATTATAGATAAATCGAATAATCTTCTGGAATATGCATTTTCCAGATGCGGAGAACTGGAATGCCCTGCAATACTGCATACGGAAGATCTGGATAATGCAAGAATAGAGGAAATGGAAGATTTTGCAAGGAGGAATGGTCTTAATCCAACGAAGATTATAAAGCATCATGCTCTACCATCAAATCTTTTGAAAGATTCAAAAATGAATTTTTCAATTCCAGCTACCAGAAAGTTTGTGAGGGAATCGATTTCTACCAAAAAGAAATTTCTTCTGGAGACCGATTATATAAATGATCCAAAAGATGACAATAGATTTCTTCCACCGGATTCTGTTCCGCTTCGAGCAAATATGATAAGGCAGAACTATCCTGATTCATGGGAACAAACATTTAAAAATACCTTCAGAGACCTCCCTTTAGAAATATTTGGAAGTGAACCCTTCAAATGCCTTCTACAATAATATATATTTTTTAACAAGAATGATATATGATCAGAAAAGATGGGTTTATCAATAGTAGAAATAGAGAGGATTACAAAAGAAATAAGAGAATACTACAGAATAGAGAGTTCTAGCCAGTCTATTCAGAGGATAAAACCTAGCTTTTATACTGAAGTAAGGGAAGCGCTTACGACCCTGAATGAAATGGCGGCCAAAAGTGTTTCTGAATCAAGAATAGAGAATTACAGAAAGATCATGGACAAGAAGGAAAAACTGGAGAATAACCTGAGAAATTTCCTTCTAAAGAGATATGAAAAACTGCTTCGAGATTCATTGTTTGACATCAGTTCGAAGACTTATGAGCCTCTGGCACCTGAGGAAAAAACATTCATAATGGAAAATCACAACAAAATGATGGCCTATCTTGAGAGAATAATTAAACCTGAAGAGGAACCAGGAAAGGAAGAAGAAAATGAAGAAAGTATTTCCACTCCAGAAACAGGTGATGGGGAACGAAAAATTGAGAACGGCCAGAAGATCAGAACAGAGGCTGAAAAAATGTCAACTGTTTCTGTAACTGCTGACTTTTTGCCTGTGGCAACGTCTGTTGGAGATTTTTATCTTCATAAGGGTGATATAGTCTTCCTCCCAGATACAGTAACAGAAATACTTGTTTCCAGAAAATATGCAAGAAAAATTTTACTTGAAGATATAATAAAAAATTAAATTTTAAAAGAGTTCAGTTGTTTCTTTTTCTAATGAAAACGACTGCCCCAACTATGACGGCTGCGGCAATTACTACTCCGATTACTGGAATTAAGAGTGAGCTGACTGTTGCGGTTGTAGATGGGAATTCAGTGTTAGATACTTCTATAGTATGTTTTGAAAAGTGAGGAATGTGCATTATTACAAGATCACCGTTACTCTCAGCGTAAACAGAATAGGCTGCCGAAACTGAGCTTGTGTCATTCAAAAGCCCGTTCATGCTCATAGAGCTTATGACTGTTCCATCAAACTTGATGTAGACATTATGTGAATTCTGCAGAAAAGTATTGGAAAGGAATATTACCACATTAGTTCCTTGCTTATGTCCGGGAAGTGCACTCACTGATATGATCGCATGACCTGAGCTTATAGATGTTATATTTGTGATCACTGTGGAGTTAAATGACATTGTGAAGTTCTGTGAATTTGTGTTTCCATTAATTGAAAGTTCAGCTGCGATTTTACCTGAACTTAGAGCGTTATCCAGTCTTTTCTCATACTTTCCAAGATTATGCAATCCAGGTGGAACTACAACATTTATCATTGCGTATTTACCTGTTTTTACTGTAATGGTTGAGTTATTCTTCACTGTAATATTTCCTCCATTTACTACCATCATCTCTGTAACATTCGGTGTGTTTATTTTTAAAACTTCTGTTCCAAAGCTTACCCTGTTGTTCAGACCAAACATTTCCTTTTCCTGGAAAGATGATCCTGATAGTACCATTGATTCATTAACTCGGGTATCAAAACCGTTCATTCTGAGCATAGACACATTGCTATGATCAGGCAGTGAAAAGATTATTGTACCATTATTTACAATGTATGAGGACTGTGCAACCGGATTGTCATGTACTGTCATTATGTAAGTATCATTTGCGTAGAAGAAAATTGAACCGTATGTATCCACACTTCCAATTTTGAATGATGGTATGTTGAATCCCTTACCAATTGTTCCATTTCCTGATATTTTCACCGAGGAAAATAAGGTTGAGTTTATGCTGTGACTGGTTAAATTCATGTTGCTTACAGTATTGGTTGAATTATTAAATTGAAAACTCACATACTTTCCCACAACCTTTCCGGTAGTGGCATTGTAGGCGAATTTATTACTGAGTAGCTGGTTTTTATGGTTTTGAAGCAAATTCTGTATATTCTGTGATGTAACAAACACAGCGAATAAAGGTGTTATCTTTTCCATAAATGTGCTGTTAACCTGTTCTATGCTCATTACTGTGTTTGAGTTGCTCCCTGTCAGTGAAACTTTTCCATCTGTTACTATGACCCCTGAGAAATTTCCGTTCATAATTTCATAGGATCTGAACTGCATCCCAGAGTATGTTTTCATTCCCATTCCGCCGAACTGGAACTGGCTAGATGAACTCAACCTGAAATTGCTTTGTAAAACTCTTGCACTTTCATTGAGGTGTATATCCATATTGCTGTGTCCAGTTGAACCTGTCATTATTCCAATGGATTGAGGTACATTGTTTCCAAATATGACCACTCTCCCACTATCCAGGGATATCTCATTTTTCAGGAACATGTTTGTGTTGATTTGTGTTCCATTGACATATATGCCACTGGCCAAAGTCACATGGCCACCTGTCATATATTCATATGATACATCCTTTATAAAGCCACTTGTGCTATTATAGGATACAGAGTATCCATCAATAGTTTTCGTGGTTATTGCTCCATTGATGTTTCCACTGGAAGCAAGAGATATTGCACTCCCACTTGCAAGTATAAACACCACTGCTATTGCTGCTATGGTTATTTTATTCATACTCCTATCATAGATGGGGTTAATAACTAACTTATGGTACAGAGGTATAGTACAATCTTTGACCCTGAAAAATATATTAAAAAATCACAAAATAATATGAAAATTTATGAAACTAATGATGTATTTCTTAACTTAATATCCAATACATATTTTTCGTTTCGACATTTTAATTAATTAACTTCTAATGACCATTGGGAAAGCTCGAGGGCAGCTTACGCTCCAGTGGAGTGAGGAAAGTCTCCCCTCCTGGGTGGGTATCAGCCTGCAATGCAGGTATTCCGAGAGGAATGGCAACGACAAAAGAAAGAAACATTTCCAGGTAAAGAATGATTCCCTGAGGATGACATTTCCTGGATCGATGATGGAACAGTCGACCTGATTGGAGAAAGTCCAAAGAGACCCCGTGAGACCACTCTGAGGGTCGGGTAGGACGCAGCGTGCCTTATGGCCATAGTCGAATGCTGCCAGCCTGATTTACAGGGGAACAGAAGGGAGCTTACTCCGGGCATTCCCATTTTATAATTTACAATCATTGACTAAAAATAATAAATGAGATACATATACATCACCATGTCTGAAAAGAAATGCGATGTTAAGGGATGCGAAGAAGAAAGTTATCAAACTGTGCCAGCCGAGCTTGCAAATAAGGTTTTTACATTTGACGCGAAGGCAACAAAGGTGCATCTATGCAGGGAACATTACAAGAAATACAAAAAGGAGACAAAGAAGGAGAGGGAAGCGAGGAGAGCAGACTGGGTCTGATGCAAGAAATTCCAACAGTTGTTATCACAACATACAATGAGGTTAAAAATATTGATGCGTTGATTAAGAGTCTCCTATCTCAAACCATGCAGTGCCATATAATCGTTGTAGATTCTGAAAGCAATGACGGTACCATAGATGCACTGAAAAAATTTGACACGGAAAGAGTGTCTTTTAAAATAAAGAAGTGCACGAGAGGAGAGGGTAGGAACCTTGGAGTTGAGATGTCTTCATCCAGATTGGTTTTGTTCACAGATGGTGACGCCATACCTGATAGGAACTGGGTAGAGTGCATGTCCAAATGTCTTAATGACGCAGATCTGGTTTCAGGTGAAACTGTTCAGAAAGGAATTAAACGCTATGCTTCCTTCAAACGAGTTAAACTATTTTACAGAAACTTTGAAATTACTTCACCTTCTATGAATATAGGAATCAGGAGAGATGTTTTTATAAAGGTGGGTGGTTTTGATCCGAGATTTATAACTGCAGAAGATATAGATTTGAACCTCAGAATTATTTCTATGGACTACAAAGGTATATTTTGTAATAGCTGCAAAATATCACATATTGCAAGGCAAGATCTTCGTTCGTTTCTCAAACAGGCTTTCTGGAATGGTTATGGGAGAGGTCAGTTAAGAAGTAAGAATAAGACCATGTGGGCCGATATTAAAAAAGGAAAAATAGACCCTAGAGAAATAGGTATATACTGGTTGTTAAGAAATTTAAGCGCAGTACTTGGCTACTTATCTTTCCTGATATTTGGAAAAAAAGATTTTAATTATTGTCCTCCCTCAGAAGGTCATTGAGTTTAGATCCTTTGTCTTTGAATAATAAAATTGTACCAACAATTATTATAAATAACCAAGCCGCCATTGAAAAAGCCCTTCCAAAGGAATAATCTGCAAATTGGACATGACCTACCAGTGCTGCTGAAGATATGGGCGGTATTGCTATAACTCCAGAGACCAGAAATACAACCAGATTGAACAGGGTAAAAATTATAGATGGGATATACCATATCTTCAATCCTAGTAGAAATACCATTCCTATTACTATGAATGCCGCAACTTCTATTTCAAGCCAAAAAGTTACAAGAGGATAAGATGCCGGGCTAGCGTAAAGATGTGCTGCCGCATCAATGATGGCAAATGCCATTATGGCAAATCTTAGAATCTTTATAGGTGTGTAACCACCTGTTAAAGAGTTAGCTATATATTGCATGTTTAAAGACATATTTTGTCATAACAAATATAGTAATAAATCCGCTGCCTTACATTTCAGGCTCGTTTTAAAATACCATAAACACTTATCAGAAATCCTATTATTAGAATGGATGTGCCGATAATTTTTAACTGACCATATTCGTATACTCCAATCAGCATAAGAATGCCACCAAAAATTGTATAATTTAAATTTCCTCTTTGACTAGACTGAGGCTTCTCTTCTTCGCTTTCGAGTTTTCTCCTGAGAAGTGGCAATATAGCCACTCCAGCCTCTATTGAACGAATAGAATCTTCCATAAACATACTTATCTGTTTCTCATAAAGTTCTTTGAGTAATCCTTCCTCCATGAACAGCTTTCTCAGGACTTTTACAAACTTGAATTCTGGATCTAATGAGAGACAAATTCCCTCAAGTAGTGAACTCATTCTCATGTATAAAACCAGGGAAGTTGGAAGCCTGAATGGAAATTCAAATACAACATCGTTGGCAATCTCCAGTAATTCCCTTATTTCACTATCCTCAGCCCTCTTACCTGACATTCCAGCCATTCCAAGCTCAACGCTTTTCTTTATGACGCCTCTATTCGCGGCCGGAGAAAGAGCCTTAACACCTATAAGAGAATCTACGATCTGATCTATGTCTCCTCTGGTTAAACCATCATAAAGAGAAAGAAGGTAATATCTTGTATTATCATCAAGGTCGCCTACCATTCCAAAATCATAAAGAATGATTTCTCCAGAATCTGTTACGGATATATTTCCTGGATGAGGATCTGCATGAAAAATATCATCCCTGAGCAACATCCTTATGAAGGATATATCGAGATCATAGGCAAGTTTCTGAATATCAATATTCTTTTCCTTGAGCTTTCTCACATCTGTTATCTTCGTTCCGGAGATATAATCCATTACGAGTACCTGTTTTGATGAAAGCTCATCGTAAACACGTGGTACAATTATTTTCTCTCTTCCAGATATATTCCTTGCAATTCTCTTTGAATTAGAGGCCTCCTTCTCGTAGTTCATCTCCTCTATTATTCTCTTACGGAAATCTCTGAGGACATTATTTATACTTAAATACAGGAAGTTCTCTATCCTTCCCCTGGCGAATCTAAGTATCCTGTCCAGTATTACTATATCTCTTTTTACTATAAACTCAGCATCTGGCCGGTTAACCTTTACAGCCACATCTTTGCCTTTATAAGTTGCTCTGTACACCTGGCCAAGTGATGCCCCAGAAATTGCCTCACGATCAAAATTATCAAATACCTCATCAAGTTTTCCGAGATTCTCTTCCAGAGTGGGTCTAACCTCTTCGAATGGTGAAGGTGGAACACTGTCCTGCAGTTTTTCAAATGATGATATATATTCCTTTGGAAGCAGATCAGGTCTTGCAGAAAGTATCTGACCTAGCTTTATAAAAGCAGGACCAAGTTCTATGAAAAGTTGAACTGCTTTCTTACCGTTTCTTTCCCTTCTGTAGTCCCAGTCCTTTCCACCTTCACTCTTGGCGCTCTTTCTATCTTTCTGAAATCTTCTGAACGCAGGATAAAGAAGAAAGAATACCCTTACTTCCCTTCTAAATATTCCTTTCAGAATATCCCTGTCTTCTTCCATGGAAATGGTAATTTCAGATTGTATTTAATATGTGCTGGAAAGTTTTAATTTTTATGGAACATGATGTGGGATAAAATTGATGGACATGGTTTAACAAAATAATGACATTATACTTACCAGTCATCCTTGTTTATAATGTCCTCGTAGAGCTCCGTCATCCTGTTTTTTCTCTTCATTTCACTTTCCGCAATGTTCTTTAAAAGTTTTTTCAGATTTTCGTCATCATATTCCCCACTCAGAAGATCAGCTATTTTATATATTTCATCAGATTTTGAGATTGACCATGCAAGAATGCTCTTTGGATCATCTTTTTCTGGCTCAGGATCTGTAGAGATAATATGATCCAGCGACCCATAATCACGCTCCTTTCCAGTTCTTCTTGAGTACATCACCTGTTCTAAGGCCTCAGCATTCTCCAGTATTTCGATGTCTTTCTTTTCAAGATTTATCAGTTCATCCAGAATCTGAATGGTGTTATGTAATTTGCTGACCTCTCTTATTGCCTCATATTTACTTATTACGTTTCTCTTCACGGAAATAAGCTTTGAGACTATCTTTTCCATCACTTCATCTGGTGGCTTTCCCGATACAGTGTCTTTATTTTCCACCATGATCAACAATCTATTACACTCTATTTAAATATATCCCATGATCAATATTGCTTATATTTATGAAGTGAAGATTTTATAGTTTATATACCAGACATACGTGCAGAATCACTAAATTTAGAAAAGTAAATCATTTGTGATTCATATGGATGAAATATGAAAGTTTCACCTTCAGTTATATCTTGTAAACTTGAGTTTCTCAGGGATCAGATTGAAATGAGTGTAAATTCAGGTGCAGATCAGTTTCATCTGGATATAATGGATGGCCATTTCGTTCCCAATCTCACCATGGGAGGAGATTTAATATCTGCCATCAGGAGATGCACTGATCTTCCCCTTGAAGCACATATGATGGTTACAAACCCAGATAAATACTGGAAAGTTTTCTCTGATGCTGGTGCTGATATACTTATGTTTCATTATGAGTCTCCAGTGAACCTCAAAAAGTGTTTTAGAGATGTAAAGGAAGAGGGGAAGCGCTACGGAATAGTGATTAATCCAGATACACCCTTCTCAGCAGTAAAGGATCTTGTGGATGATGCTGAAATACTCCTTATCATGAGTGTTTATCCGGGATTTTCTGGACAAAGCTTTATAGATGGAATCACCCAAAAGATCAGTGAGGCAAGAGAATACATAGACCAGCATTCCCTTGAAACCCAGATTGAAATAGATGGTGGCATTAACAATAGAACCGGACAGATTGCAGTTGATTCTGGTGCCGATATCCTTGTTTCTGCATCATACATTTACGGAGGAGATATTGGAAAAAATATTTCCTATCTTAAAAATCTTGTTAGGACTAAAATCTGATCAGCACCCTCCCGTCCCTCGGTTTTCCGAAATAAACCAGAGCATCCTTTAACTGATCGAACTGGAAAATTTTGTCCGTTTTTACCTTCAGCTTTCTCCCTGACGCAAGATCAATTAGTTCTCTCATGTCTTGCCTGCTTCCACCGGTTGATCCTATAATACTTATTTCGTTTGTATATATTCTACCTATGTCAATAGTAGTATCTCGGCCATTCAATACACCAAATGTTATGAGTTTTCCCCTCCTCTGAACGTGGGTAAGGGATTTGGAGAAAAACTCACCACCCAGTGGGTTGATCACTATATCCGCCTTAAAGTCATCGGGAATTTTTTCAGCTGGAAAGGTTTCTCTGGCTCCGTATTCATCGAGATAGGCCTTTGAGGATACAGCGAAAACATTCAGTCCCATCATATTTGCCATTTGTATGGCAAAAATCCCTGTGTTTCCTGAAGCTCCGTAGACCATCAATGTTTGACCTGCTCTGGCACCAGCCTCCTTAAGTGCGTGATATGGTGTCATTGCTGCTATCGGAAAGGAAACAGCAACCTCATCTGAAATCGTGTCTGGTACCCTGTATAGATTTTCCTCCTTAATCAACAGTGTTTCTGCAAATCCACCATTACTTACCACTCCGTATATTCCTCCATTAGAGCATAGATATTCCCTTCCAGATATACAGTATTCACATGTTCCGTCATATATCCTGTTGTATACAACTACGCGATCACCTTTCCTGAATTTACCGCTGTCCTCGGATACTATTGCCAGAATTTCCGACCCTGGAATATGTGGCATGGGATTGATACCATACAAAACCTTACCGGCTATAACATTATAATCCAGCGGGTTAATCCCTGCCATTACAGGATTTACCTTGACGAAACCTTTTGCAGTAGATGGTTCTTTAACATCCCTCATCTCAATATTCTCAATTCCAAATTTATCTATGAAATATGCCTTCATAAATTTATATGCCATACTTCTATTTCAACTTGTCAAAAAACTGCGGAATGTAAAGTTTATTGACAAACATTTGAATAGATAGAAAATATGCATTTCTATGGATGTTGTGGAAGTTCTTATGACCGAGCACACTGCCATAAGAAACATTAGCGGTAATTTAATGATTGATTCAGATTCGAGTGATTTTCAACTGTTCGTTGAATATCTGAAGAAATGCCACATTGAGATAGAAGAAAAAGTTTTTGTTCCCGTAATGAAGCAGGTATACAACGGAGAGAATGCTGATCTAATAAAAAATATCGACAGAATAATGGCAGATCACAAATTACTGGAAACTCTTGCAACCAATATAATAAAATGGAAAAATGAAGAGAATTCTGAAATTCTGAAAAACAGAGTTCCAATGTTTTTCAGGCTGTTGCAGGATCATAACAACAGCGAAGAAGACTCTTTATTCACTTACTGGAAGAACATAGAAAGTGATGTTAAGAAGAATACTGTAACAGAAGTTGGAAACATAATTGAAAGTTTTGGACTGAACGCATATTCCAGAGTAACTGGAATCTCCAGGGATTTTTTTTCATATGTCTTCAGATGATTCAATATCAAAGCAGTGAGACCTGTTATTCCTATAAACAGTGTACATGGCTATGTAATAAAATTACTGCAAAAATGTAAATAGCCAGAACAAATTTCTTAGTGCTTGGAATGAAACCGCTTGAAGTAGAGAGACCATGGATAAAAAGAAAACTCGGATTGAAAATGTTGGGTTCTGTGATAGTTGTTTTTATAATTACTTTCGCAATTCTAGCTTTATTTGGTTTTTATGATGGCGGAACCGTTAATGTACAGAGTATAAACGTAAGTTTTTCAGATCAAAAAATAAAGACCTATTCCTATGCGTACGGAAAGGAGACCTTTTCCACAGGAAAGAAAATTGTAATGAATATTCAGTTTAATGATAATGGAATTAACAGCACCGTTGATATCACTGGAGTTAAGTCAATGACTTCTGGCTTTTCTGCCACACTTGATAAACCCAGTGTTCAGATCTTAAAATCAGGTGAAACCATACCTGTAGTTGTAACAATGCCTGCTCAAAATTATGCAGGCAATCTCTCACTTGAGTTTATAATATCTTCCTGAAAATGATCTATTCAATAAAGCCTCCAGAATAGTGTAATTCATATATCAGATTTTCTTCGTGCTCAATAGTTTCATAACCAAGGAAATGACCAAGGTCACCTTCAGTGAGGTTCTTGTATACAAACTTGCTGTTTGAAAAGAATTCCTTGCCTCTTAATGGAAGGTCCTGAGGAACTCTTTTAAGCGCATCTCTCAGGAAGTCGTAAACCTCTTTTGTTCCGTAGTTATCGTCCATAATGCCACCTGAGTATACCATTCCCCACTGGGGAGCGTTACCTTCCATGATAAGCTCCTGACCAAGAAAATAAAGTGAACCAGAATATATATCTATATATTTCATTCTCCCTTTTTCATATGTAAACTCCTTTGTGCCCGTAATAAGTCCAGGCAGATATGTAACTCCTGATGAGTAGCCCTGTGTTTTAGCCTCGACCAGAAATGAGACATAATTGGCATATTCCATTTTAGGGAATTGAGAACAAAGAAATAAAAGTTCTATAATAGAACAAATGAAATGAATATAAAAATTTCATTTTGTTTAATTGCAAATATTACATTTAGATTAAATAATAAAAATTTTATATTTACTGTGAGGCTATTGTTTGCAGCTCGTTCAACAATTCCTTTTCAACATGATCTGACCATGCTATTTCAGGAATGTCGATAACAATAAATATTTCTGATAGAAGAAGTACTTCAATAGCAGTTATTGTAATATCACCCAGTAGCCTGCCTACACCGACGTCAACCTTGACCTGGCCACCTGATTCGGCAGTGAATACAAAAGTCAGTGCTCTGTCGGCTGCAATTAGCCCTCTCAGTATTCCGAATTTCTGGGCCTGAAGAATTGCCTTGTCCTGTTGCACATTACTCTGCACTTTCCAGCCGTTATTGATTAGATAATTTGTAAATGATTTTATGATATCATCAAGACTTTTTGTTGTTTCCAGTACTCTCTCTTTTTTGAATATTTCCATGGACTTTAAATTAAAACATCCTATAAAAGCTATGTCATATTAAGCAGATTTTAACAAATAATAAATATAATTAAAGATAATGTTATGTAAATTCGATCTGTTAACTATGGATACTGAAAGTATTAGCTTTAAGAAATGGGAAGGCCTTTTTGTGAGAGGTAAAACTTCTGCGACATACCTTGCTGTTATTTCATTTTCTCTGTTTGATATTGCAATTCTATATTCGAGACTCTTCCTCTTTTATTTTATCATTTCTGAAATAGGTGCTTTTACTGCATTCGGTGTTCTGGTGGATTATGTATCACACCTCTTCAATGATGAATGGGAATCACCAGTCAGCAGGGAAGAATGGATTAGCAGGTTCAAGCATGGTAGAACACATGATACATATGGGTTGATAATAGAGATGTCGTGTTTTTTTATTTTGGGGTTCAGATTTCCTCTTTTAACTGGTTCAATTATTTTCCTTATACCCCAGATATATATTGTGTACAAACTTAGATTTTACCACTAAAAATATGTTTCAATGATATTTTTTCCAGATCTGTTTACCTAATTACCATGATATAAATATTGGATTTCCTTATGAATGCCCATGACTGAACTGAATTTTGAAGTAATGGATGAGGAGGTAAAGGATTATGCCAGAAAACAAACGTATATTTTCAAACAAAAGTTCAATGCCATATTTGAAAAAATAAGACCTGATATTAAGCCCTATGTTTATCAGAAAAAGGTTAAATCTGTCGAACTTACACGAACTGCTCAGTGCTTCGTAACCGTTGAAAATGGTAATAACAACCTTATTGTAAATGGAAAAGAGATATATTCGACCTCAGGTATTATTGTATGGATAAAACCTGAAAAGGAAGGTGATAGAATTGCACTCTTTGAAACCTCAGGTTCCGATGAGGGAATTCTCAGAGTCTTTTCGAAGGATAAACAGATATATACTGAGAAGGGGTTTGTTCACGATATAATATATTTTTATGACAGATTTTATCTCATTAGGGAAAAGAGGGATGAAAATATTTCAAGTACTTCAGGTTCATCCAATGGGGTATATCTTGAGGAGAAATACCTGTTTGGGAAGAATATTGCTTCGGGTATGGGACTTAGTGGAGAGTCCTATGGTGATGAGATTATAATTCACGCAGGAAATAATATATCTACTGAACTCTATATTGGCGAAATAGGAAATCCTACCACATGGAAATTATTTAAGAAATACAAAAGTCAGGTGAAAATTCTGGATTATGAGAATGAAATTTTATATACTCTGAGATTTGAAGGTAATGGAATCCTTACTGTTGGGGAAAAGGAATATCCACTGGATGAGCCTGCTGAAGATGCTGTAAGAGTGAAAGAAGGTTTTCTTGTGGTTCACATGAGGGATGCGAAATCTATACCGGTTCTTTACAGTTCTGATTGCAAAAAAATAAAAGAGTTTCCTTTTACCACATACAAGGGATTGATTGCTATGGCTTCTGATAATAAAAGGGCAAATCTTGTGATGGGGGACTTTGGTACAACATTTAATATCTATTCCTACAGTGATGGGCAAATAGAACAGATTGAAAAAAATGAAGTATCAAAATTTAATGCCTCTGAAGACTGGGTCAATGTTAATGGGAAGAATGTTCATTATTTCTTCCTTCAGGCGAATAGGGAAACTAGAAACACTCTTGTTTACGGTTATGGTGGATTCAATATCTCATTACTGCCATCATATAACAATCTATTCGCCTATTTGCTTAACAATGGTGTAAATGTGGTAATATGCAACCTGCCTGGAGGTGGAGAGTATGGAGAGGAATGGCACAAATTGGGTATGAGAGAAAATAAGATAAATGTATATGAATCCTTTCAGGCAGTAATAAAGAAATTAAAAAAGGAAGGAAAACGTGTAATCTGCTATGGAGTTAGCAATGGTGGATTACTCTCATCATATACCCTCACACAGATTCCTGAATATATTGAGGGGGCAGTTATTGGAAATCCAGTAATAGATTTGATGAGGTTTCACAGGTTACTGGCAGGACAGTACTGGGTCAGTGAATATGGAAACCCTGACGATGAAAATGATGCCATATTTCTGAAAAAATACTCATCTTATGAACAGCTAAAACCTGAAAAGTATCCCCCA
>JAMDCG010000064.1:400-3215 GCA_023489425.1 Thermoplasmatota archaeon | reverse complement strand
TCATTCGATCCTTCCCGATACAGTTGCATTTTTTTCCCTAACCTCTTCCCTCAACTTTGATCTAATGAATGAGACAGTGTTGATCCATGCGTAAACCCACAGTATATTCAGTGCAGCTGATATTCCAATAAATGCCCAGAGCAGTGCCGAATAACTTGTGAAATCAAATATTTTCATTGTGGATGTTGCAAAAAGACCAAGAGGGAATCCATATGCCCAGACACTGAGTGTTCCTCTTGATGGTTTAGTGAATATAAGTATAAGAACCACCAAAAAGTTCCAGACTTCAAATCCCCATAGCAATATAGAAACAAGTTCTACTGTGGATGCTGAAAGGGAGATATTGCCTATTACTTTGAACCCTGAAATTGTGAATATATTTATGATTATTAGACTTGCAATACCCACTGGAAGCATCGTGGTTGGGAGTGTATCATGAACCTTGGTAGTTACGTGCCCGGATAATGCGAGCGAACCTATAAATATGTACAGAAAGAAGAATATACCAAGTCCCATCAGGACGAGAAAATACATAGATTGTGCTTCAAAACCTCCAAAATACTTCATGAGAGGTGTCGCAAGAAAAACACTTGTTCCTATTGCAAGGGGTGGGATCACAATTGCATAGTTCATTTCCCTGGGATTGATTTCCTTTGTGTATAGTCGATAACCAAGCAGAACACCAATAATAAGTGCAAAGAGGTACTCACCATAGAAGTTCAGGACGGATAGATCTGCTGACCATCCGGAAAGGCCAAAGAAATATATCAACTGATAATTAGCCACAAAACCTATAATCGGGATGAGTGCTACAAAACTCAGCCTCGTAAGATTGTTCCAGTGGGTAAACACCTTATCCCTTATAGCGAGCCCACGTATAATCCATATTACCAGGATTACAAGAAATAGGATGATTCCTGTTATGGAAAACGCCTCAGCAAGGTAATTATACCATACATTTCCTGTTTCTCCATATGAAAGAATATATATCTGTGAAAGAGCCAAAGTTGATATGGCTATCCCGAACCACTCTGACCCAAACATATTTAGTGTACTTTTCCTCATTTTCATTCCCTCAGAATATAATCGTGTTTGCAGTTTACCATTTCAGTATCCCCGTAGCGGAAGTAAGTGTTCTGTTCCCTGTTATGAATCTTGTAAGAAACAGTGCATCTTCCATTTCCTTCTCTGTTCCTCCCTTTATAAAGAACTGTGATAGATACACCTTTGCACATTCTGGGTATCTTATAGAAACAGCATCTGCAAATGCTATAAGAAAGACATCTTTCTGGCTCATTATAAACGGTGAAAGTAACTCTGACTTCTCCTTCAGATGTTCATCCAAAAGTCCAAATGAAATTGAAGCCAGTGATACGAGATCTTCCGGAAGAGATTCCATGTGTGATTCTGACTGGATCTTGGCCAGTATCTTCTTTATTTCAACATCGTCCGATGCTTTCACATTCCTTTTCTGTACAACTGGTAATATTGCAGTCATTACTGACATTGTTGAAGCCATTACAACCATTTTTGCAACTTTTATGGAATCCAGTATCTCCAACATTTCAGCCCCAAAATTCTGAGCAAGCTTGAAATGTATCATGGCGGAGCTTTCCTGACCATTTGATAGTGATACTGACATCGCCATTAGAGCCAGTGTTTTTTTCTGAACATACTTTCTCCCGAGATACATTTCATTATTCTCTCTGAACTGTTCCTTGGCCAGTTCCACGTTATGGTGGCCGAGCAGCTTTATAACTTCTGGCATTCCTCCAAGAGTCGACTTTGCAAATCTTTCTATTTCTTCCATTTCGTCTGTCATGATCAAAGGATGTGTTATTTATACTAAGTAATGTCTGGCAAAAAATTTCATAATTGATTTAAATTTAAACAAAAATTGTGTTTTGATTCATTCATGTAATTTTGTGACGCACTTCTGTGTATCTATGGTACTTCATCCAGTATAACCTCAAAGTCCACGTCATATACACCAAATGCTGGAAGTATTTTTCTGGCATAATTCCTTATTTCACCGCATTCTTCCCCAATAATATGTATGCTGAATCTCCTCGAACCTGTGGTAATTGTGAGTTTCTTGATCCTCTTTTCTCCTTTTACAAAGGATACAAATTCATCTATTTTCTCAGCCGGAATGTTGAATGATATGTATGCCTTGCATCCCATGCCTAGCTTTGTGTAATCTATATCACCCCTGCATCCCTTTACTATACCCCTCTGTTTCAAAAGTACCATCCTATCCCTTACTGTCCAGAGATTCTTTCCTGTTCTTTCTGCGATATCGTTATATGTCAGTGAACAGTCTTCCTCCATTATCTCTATGATATCCAGATCGAGTTGATCAAGTTTGAAGGGTTTCATTAACAGAATATATAGTTTGAATATATAGTGATTTCCAGTTTCTGATTAGGGAATAATAGTGCACATATTTGTAATGAATACTACTATTGAGAGTGACGTTGTTTCTGGTAAATGGTATATAAATTTAAAATTTAAATGAGACTTAACACTTCAAAAATGTTTCAAAAAATTATAAATATTTTAAATTTTAGTATTGCTTTAAAATTTTGTGATTAATTGTTATTGACCCTTAGTTGCAGATTCTACAGATATTGGCTGATTTGGCTTAAAATCCCAAACGCCTTCTGCAGGATCTTCTGATGATACTTCCAGACTCAATCCCTTTGTTTCACGTATTGTCAGCAATGTTACAACTGCTCCTATGGCTGCCATTGCTCCAAGTAACTCGAATTCACCACCATTCCCAAGTGCTGTTCCAAGTATAAGGAAAAGGAAT
>JAMDCG010000064.1:0-364 GCA_023489425.1 Thermoplasmatota archaeon | reverse complement strand
GGTTTCAATCTGGTAGCAAAAGCACCTGCCAGTACTGTATCACCTATTGCAGTGTTGAATATGGTAGTTCTAAGGGAAGCAGAAGAACCATATCCTATCTGTTGAAGTATGAATCCATTATTTAATGTGGTTCCGTAAAAAGCCATATCGAATATGAACCAGGAAATTGTGGTTCCTAGCACAAATATTAGGTACTTTCTCAGTGAATGCATATAATCTTTACTGCTCAATTTCTTTACCTTTGTTATGGTCTGATCTACTGAACCAGCACCAACACCAGTTATTGTTGAGATTGCTTTTTCAGCTGCACCCTTGTTTCCCTCGACCTGTAATGAGAATCTTGGTGTTTCCATCAGCTTTCTTC
>JAMDCG010000029.1 GCA_023489425.1 Thermoplasmatota archaeon | reverse complement strand
CCACATTGAACATCATTGTAGCATGGATACCTGTTGGTCCTGCAGGCATATAATAGTAACCCACATCTGACATCTTGCCTACAAAATAAGCACCGCTTGCATTAAGTACTGGTACAGTCCATGTTCCGCTTACTATCATTGCAATATTTCCCGCTGCAAAGTCTCCCCCATTCCATCCTGCGCTGAAATTAGAGTTTAATTTGGCAAGACCACTTGAATAAAGATCATACCAGTATGAGAATCCTTCCTTGAACGCTGTAGTATTATTTACGGCTCCGTTACCTTTTTCATTTATCCAGTCTCCTCCAGCTTCATGCATGAATGCAAGCGCTCTTGCAACCTGTGGTCCGATGACCATCGGAGTAACATCCTTTATACCGAGGGATGAAGAAGCCATGGACTCATTTGCCTTAAGCATTTCAAGTGTTTGTTTCATTGTAGTCCAGTTCCATGTACCATTTCCTGGATATGGAACATGTTCGGCACTGAATATTGCCTTGTTAAAGAAAACCGCCAATGGGCTCCAGTCTTTTGGTGCTGCATATAAACCGCTCTTATAGGAAAACGTCTTCAGGATTGATGGTGCAAAGCCACTGAGATTGTAGGAAGTGTTGGCAGTAAGTACTGGTTTTAGATTCTGTAAATAGCCCTCAGAAGCAAACTCCGGAAGTGCACTGTTTTCCATATAGAAAACACCTGGAGCACTGTTTGTTGCAAATTCAGTACCAAGGGTTGGATAGAAATTATTCAGTGATTCAAAGGTTACAGATACGTTTGAATGCTCACTATTGAAAGTATTGACCATATTCTGATCAAATGTATATTCCTCACCGCTGGATACTGCAGCAGCGAAAATAATAGACTGCTTGCTAGCCTTTGCCGGATGGTAGACTTCAAAATAAATACCCAATCCAGCCACTATTACTATGATTACAATAACGATTGAATAAATCGCTTTCTTGTTCATTATAACATCACTGAATATACTAATGAACATTAGTATATAAATTTTATTTTACACAAATAACTGTATAAATAGTATAATGATGAATTAAGTTATGATCCGAGTATCAACCGTCATAATCATATTGGACACTTAAGATATGAGGAGAATGCTTTTTAAACTCACTTACTATGTATTGATATGAAGACGGATATTGCCTTTATACATCCTCCTAGCATTTACGACTTCAGAAAGAGGAATTTGAAAGCTGGGCCGATTAGTGATGTTGTACCGTCAACACCAGTTTTTGAGATGTATCCCATGGGATTTCTCAGCATGCTGTCTTACCTTGTTCCCAGAGGATATAATGCAAGAATAAGCAATGTTGCATCCATGATGGTAATGTCGGATAAATTCGATCCCGTAAAATATTTGAAATCTCTGGATACAGAAATTTATGGAATTGATCTCCACTGGTTACCGCATGTTCATGGCGCAATAAGTATTGCCAGAATTATAAAGGAATTTAATCCAGATGCAAGGGTATTGCTTGGAGGTTTTTCCGCAAGCTACTTCTCAGATGATATAATGAAAACGTATCCAGAGATCGATTATGTGCTGAAGGGAGATTTTCAGGAATACAGTACGATGAAGCTGATTGATTCCGTTGAGAAGAATATTGATCTGGGTACAGTTCCAAATCTTGTTTACAGAGATGAAATGAGACATGTGAAACACAATCCGAATTCAAAGGAGAATACTGTTGACAATGTTTTCCTGAATTATAAAGTGTTAATGAGGAATGCAATTAAATATCACGATGTTAAGGGCCATCTGCCATATGCAGACTGGATAAACAATCCAGAATCAGTTACCATAATTGAACATGGATGCCAGTTTAACTGTGCTTTCTGTGGAGGTTCTAATTTCTCTTACAAAAACAATTTCTTTCCTGTATCACCAGTATACAGGAATCCTAGGACTATTGCAAAGGAAATAGAACTGGCAAGAGAGATACTGGGTGCGCCCATATTTGTGGCAGGGGACATTAACCTTGCTGGTGAAAAATTTTATGGTAACCTTTTCAGGGAGATAAAGGAACTTAAGGCTGACATCCCTATTCTTACTGAGTATTTCAGGCCACCTCAGAAAGATTATCTTAACGAGCTTTCCAGATCCTTTGGTGAATTCTCAGTGGAGATATCACCAGAGAGCTCAAGCGAAAATATTAGAAGAATAAATGGGAGAGAATATTCAAATGAATCACTGGAAAAAAGTATTGCAGATGCTAAAGAGGCAGGATGTAAAAAGTTTGATGTATATTTTACCTTAGGCATAAGCGGTCAGGGGGAGAAGGAACTGGAGGATGATATAGAATACGCCACAAAGCTAATGAATCATGAAAAAGGAAGTGACATGAAGGTTTATTCTTTTATTTCCCCACTCACACCATTCATAGATCCTGGTTCACTAATATATGAGAAACCTGAAAAGTATGGATTCCATATAACGGCAAGAACCATAGAAGAATACTACAACCTACTGGATAAGGGAAAGTCATGGGTAGATTTCCTGAATTATTATAACGACTGGATGAGTGCAAAAGATATTGAAAGACTTACATATCAATCAGAAATCGAGATGATTACTGCAAGGAGAGATGTGGGGCTCATAGATTCAGAATCAGCTGAGAATATTATTAACAATATAAACAGGTACATTGATGGAAAGGATTACCAGAAAGATTACAGGAAGAACAGTCACCTTTCATACCTTAATAAGGATATAGAATGGTCAAAGAAACATAATATAACAAGAAGTTCACTGATGGTCTACTGGTATAAGGAACTATTAGGCCTCGAGAAAGATCTTGGAAGGTTGTAAAATGCCATAGTATTTTCATACTTTACATCAAGAATCAATTTTTGATTTATCAGACTGTAAGAAATGAATATTAATTGAATAATTGACTATTTCCATTGTAGTTGCCAGATGATCTGAAGAGAATGATGTCTCTAAAAATGTAGAAATTTCCCATATTATGTAAAGGACATGATTTTTCACCTTATATGTTATGTTAAGAGTTTATTTGTATAGAGAAAATATGATAATTGGAGTTAATTAAAATTCCAGAAATTAAAAAAAGGTGAAAAAAATGACAGCACCATTTGTAGATCCTCTGGCAATCATGTTGATTGGTTTGGCCATGGGAACAGGAATTGGAGCCTTCTACTTCTTTTACGCAGCAAGAGGGCAGAAGGATCAGATAGCCAGTTTGGTTTACCCTGCCATAGGTATAGGATTG
>JAMDCG010000099.1 GCA_023489425.1 Thermoplasmatota archaeon | reverse complement strand
CTGAACTTCCATCAGTAACTCCAGTAAAGATTGGAGGCAGAGGTATACACACTAAAGATATGAAACCAGATTGGATGGGGGATCATCTTGAGGATCTGGTGATATTATCAGAGGGTGAGATGAACTATATAAACGGAATAGAAAACAGCGATCCGGTATCAAGAGTTTATAGGAAACTTATCTCAAGTGGATTAATTGTAAAAACAGGATTCAAGTACGGCTGCAACTTCAGAGCCTACAAAGGATCCATGGATGATCATTCAGATTTTCTGATTCACGTACTCGAAGGAGAAAATGAATGGTATGAAATCAGCAGGGCTGTAAGGCTGGCAGCTTCAGTCAGGAAGGAAATGATCTTTGCAATGATTCAAGACGAAACGTGTCACTTCATAAGAATAAGAAGAATAAAAAATATACAGGAAATGAATTTAAGAGATTAAATCTGTGATTCGAAGTCATCAATTGTAAATTTAAATTCGTCGTATGATTTGATATCTCCTCTGTTTTTCAGAATTTCTCTGGAAAGTAGCCAGTATACAAGGGCTAATGATCTTCTACCTTTGTTATTACTGGGTATGACCAGATCTACAAAATCTGTTTTATTATTTGCGTCACACAGAGCAATTATTGGAACTCCAACATCCTTTGCCTCCTTCATAACCTGAGTATCTGCAAGAGGATCTGTAACTATTATCGCCTTTGTTTCTGTATATGTTGGAAGTTGGTAATTTGTTAATGTTCCTGGTATAAACCTTCCAACTATGGCCTTTGATCCTATAACCTCTGAAAACTTGGTAACAGGTCTAAACGCATACTGTCTCTGAGCCACAACAAGAATCTGAGTGGGATCAATCCTGGAAAGCATTTTTCCAGCAATTTTAAGCATTTTATCTGTAATCTTCAGATCAAGGAGGTACAGTCCATCATTTCTAATCTTGAATATGTACTTCACCATATCCTGTGTTTTAACCTGGGTACCAATATGTACGCCTGATTTCTGATATTCCTCCTCTGATATTAGCAACTCTTCTTCCATTCCAATCATCTCTTTAGGTGTCAAGATTTGGGTTTATCTCTTTAACCTATATATGGGTTTACGTATAATTACTGAAGATTATTAGATTTTAACATGGTCTTTCCAGTAGATCGCTTTTGTAAATAGTCTTTTTTTATAGGTAATCCTTATTATAATGCTTTAAAAAGTCTTTAAAAAATAATTATTCCCATTCAATGGTTGCTGGAGGTTTATCGGTGATATCAAGAACAACTCTATTTACTGATGGTACTTCATTTGTGATTTTGGTGGATAATTCCTCAAGAAAATCCCATTCAAACTTGTGAAATGTTCCAGTCATTGCATCTGTTGAATCAATTGCCCTGATCGCTACAGTATTACCATAGGACCTTTTGTCTCCATGCACCCCAGTCGTCCTTACTGGCAAGATGACGGCAAAATATTGCCATGGTCTGTTTTCAGGTTTCATTGAGCTTTCAATTTCCTCCTCTACTATTCTGGTTACCTTTTTCAATATCTCAACCTTTTCCCCTGTTATTTCACCGATTACCCTGACTGCCAGTCCTGGTCCGGGAAAGGGCTGTAGACTGGTATTAAGACCAAGTTCCTCGCTGAGTTCTCGTACATCATCCTTATAAAGATCTCTCAGCGGCTCTATAAGTTTCAAATTCATTTTTTCTGGCAGTCCACCAACATTGTGATGACTTTTAATGGTATCTCTGTTTTTACCACCACTTTCTATCCAATCAGGGGCAATGGTGCCCTGCAAAAGAAATTCTGCTTCTGAGAGTTTAGCCTCTCTTTCGAATAGTTCTATAAAGGTCTGGCCAATTACTTTTCTCTTTGTCTCCGGATCTACTATACCTTTTAATTTCTCAAAGAAGAGTTTAGATTCGTCCAGAATCTTATAATTGATCCCAAATTTTTTAAAAAATAGCTCTACCCTCTCCCTCTCTCCTTCCCGGATTAGACCAGTATCGACAAAAATAGATAAAATTTGATCGCCTACGGCCAGTTTCGAGGCCACAGCGAGAACAGAACTATCAGTTCCCCCTGAGCAGGCAAGTATACCTTTACCCTTCAGTTCTTTTCTAATTTTTTCAACAATCTCGTTTAATAATTTTGAGGTCATGAAATCAGGTTTTCATGATTGCGGCTAGGAATATAAGTAATCCTATAACTACACCTATTATGGCTGCAACTAAATAAAATACTGCACCCAGAATTATATCATCAACGAGACTCACGTGGAATGTAAAGTCTGATAGATAATAAGTTAAGAAACCTATAACAACGGCTCCTGCTATCATTCCTCCTCCAGCTGCTCTCGCCTTTCCCTTTCCAAAATAGGCAGTTAGTATTCCAAAAATTAAAAGTGCCAATGCTATAATCCCTATTATCGTAAGGAAAAAAATGTCAAGATTCCAACTGGGATACCATGGTAAAGTTTTTGCCACTGCAGACATTTATATCACAACTTTAGTCCCGTAAGGGTTTTTGTATCTATAACCCCTTCGATTTTCCTTATCTGCTCCACAACAATCTTTCCTAATTCACTGTAATCGAGTGCGTCAATTTTGACTATCAGATCATATTCCCCAAAAAGTGGATGGACTTCTACAACATAATTAATCTTTGATATTTTGTTGTAAACCTCATGCTCTTTTCCGGGTACCGTACTCACAAGTACAAATGCTACCGACATAGATTCACTATTACCATAATTTTTCTTAACTTATAAAATTTTTTAGTTTTAAAAGCTATTTATATTAAGGTTTGTCAAAATTTGATAGTAAATTGATTATATTCGTTAATTCTAACTGCCTTAACTTTTAAACTTGAGATAAAAAATTTATCTTACCTAAATATTACAGAAGAGTGTCATTTAAAGACGAATATATTTCTGAAATTGTTAAAAATGTTAAGGAAAGAAATTTTCCAGAAGACTATATACACGAACCAGCTGATTCTATTGAGATAAAGATAATAACTGGCACAGAGCTCTTCATGTACAGGAAGGATGAATTAACCAACCTGGTCATTGATGGACAGAGTTTACCATTTGATGATCCCTACATAGCTAAATACTATTATTTTTGTTCACTTCAAAGAAAGGAAAGTGTTATGGTTCCAGATAAGGAAACTGTGAGGAAGGTCATAAAGAGATTTGAAAGAGATTTAGATGAAGACCGAAACCTAGCATATTCTATTATGAATAATCTCTCTGAAGAAGAGAAAAAAAGCATAATGATAGAACT
>JAMDCG010000123.1 GCA_023489425.1 Thermoplasmatota archaeon | reverse complement strand
TGTTAAATGTGCTTGGGTTCGGTTCGTATCCTGTATAGTTGGTTCCAGTCTGTGAATCCCAGTCCGTTACCTGTGTTTCATCATATTTAATACAGTAGTCCTTCGATCCGGAAACGTTTGCTATTATAGCGGAGTAGCCTGAGGGGGGAAACGATTCTGAAAAGCCGCCTTCTATCATTGACCACTGCTGATTTGGTGAAAGCGTGAAGAGAAAGCATACTATCCTTTTCTTATCCTGAAACTCAGCAACACAAAGTGGTGCAGAGTTATTACTGGTCCCTGAATCTGAAAGAGGGATTGCTGCGGTTGCAAATTTCTCGTTAAACCCTTCATTATTAATGTAAACTGGCCAGAAGGCGTTGCCGAAATAGTAGGCGTTCCTGAAAAGTAAAAACGACTGGACAGAATTTGTATTATTCTTGAAAGTCCACTCAACTGTCCCGTTTAACTGGTCAAACCAGGTCCAGCTTACCGTTACTTTAGGGAGTGTTTCCGGCATTCTTTTTTCTAATATTATCCCGCCAATTATCTCTGTCATACTGATCTTTAAGGACTAAAACTATATTTGACTTTTGGTATGTAGAAGTGGTACGATCAAAGTATTCAGTACTTTGTCGAAAACTTTTTAATTATCCACTGGGACATACCACCATTAACTGTCCGTGCATCAAAACCATATTCAGAAAGTATTTTTGAGGCCTCCCTGCTCCTGTTTCCATGGGCACATATAACCGCATATTTTTCCTTAACATTAAGCCTGAATAGGGCAGAATCTATTTCACTAAGCGGAATGTTTATGGATCCATCTATGAATCCCGATTTCAGCTCTTCCCTTTCCCTGACGTCTATAACATTGAATTGGTTCAAATCTCTCTCTAATTCTTTTACATCCATAGACTTAATTCTTGTGACAGGAAGACCCATTGATGACCACTTATCCAGTCCATCTGAAAACGTGAATTTAACTGGAATTCCATATTCTGTAGCAAGCCTGCTTGCGTACTCTCCAACAGGTTTGAAAGAGGAGTATACAGCAATGGCATTATGATTTTTTCCCATCATGCTCTCAAGAATTTCCTCCCACGGCTCCATGGATATGGGATGACATATGGCACCTTCCGGATATCCAATTTCCAGATAGGGCATGGGATCTACATCAATGAGAACAGTTCCAGGATTCGCAAGTTCCTTCTTTATTATTTCAGTATCCATTAATTCACCTCTTCTTTATTGTATTCAATATTACTGCTCAGATTCCACTCTCTGATCCGCTTTGCGTTTACCGGAGGAGGTTTCAGTGTTTTCATGACCATACTGGAAAATTCTTCCAGAGATTTTGCTCTTAGAAACTGATTGTATCTTTTTTCATACCCTATTGTTGAATTGAATTTTGGGCTTAGAAAGAGGCCACCACAGGAAGATGATCCTGAATGGGCTGGAAATATTTCTACATAGTCAGGGAGGACAAGTAATTTCTTGAATATGGTATTGTATTGATCTCTAATGGCATTTCTTATCATTTCCTCGCTTTCATATACGAGATCTGGTCTTCCCACATCTCCAACAAAAAGTGAATCTCCTGTAAATACACACCCAACCTCATCTGAACGGGATTTATCAATAGTTTTTATGGCAATATTATCAGGAGTGTGACCGGCGGCATGCATAACCTTAATTTCAAGATTTCCCAGCGTGAATCCCTGTTCATCACGCAATTTATTAAATACAAATTCATTGGGTGCATTTTCGCTCATGGATACCTTGAGTCCAAGTTCTCTGGCAAGAGGTTTTGCTGCAGAATAATGATCAGCATGAACATGAGTATCAACAATCATATCTATGTATAACCTTTCTTTCGCCGCCCTTATAACATAATTCTTAAACCCATAGGATTGAAGTGGATCTATCACAACCGCCTTCCCAGAAATTTCATCTCCTATTATATATGAAGAACAACCATTAATACTGTCGAGTATGGGAACGACATTCATTTTAGTTCGTTATAATACGTTCTTTATAAAGATTATTAAACAATAATTAAAATGTAATATAAAAGTTGATAAACACCTCATCTTCATTGTAACAAGAAAAAAATCACCCGGCTCCGTCAAAAAAACCAGTATCATTTATCTTCATTCATACCTCGAAAAGAATCCATGCATCCAAAAGTAAACTGATATGGGTATGCCTAGCAGGCAAAACTGAGGTAAAGATCTTTAAACTTAGTGTAACTTCATTTTTGCAGAAAATGGCTTTTAAATAGGTTAATAGCATCTTATTACACGAACAATAATCAGAAATACAATATGTCTACTGTAACGGATCATATGGCCAACGAGAGAACATATCTGGCATGGGTCAGAACAGGAATTGCAGTAATGGCGCTGGGATTTGTTGTAGCAAAATTCGGAATAATTATAAAAGAACTTGTGCCAGGTTCTTCAAACGTTACTGCTCCTTTTTCAGCCTCCATAGGAATAATACTGGTTGTGTCAGGTGGTTTCATGCAGGTAATGGCCCTGAGAAGTTTCATGAAAAACATGAAAAGTATAGAATCAGGAGATTTCAGGCCATCGTCAACTGCAATAGTAACATCAGGAATTCTGATTCTTCTGATCGCAGTGCTTCTGATCGCCTATATGGTATTAACACTCTAATTCAGTACCTGTAATACCTCTTTATTGACAGGTAAAACAAAGCCAATGAAATGCCAATTATGGATGACAGGAATATTATGGGAGACAGATCGAATATTGAGAGATGATTCAGCATTATCACTCCACTGACCGGACTTCTCAGGAAATAGCTGTTCAATTCTTCCACATTAAGTACGGGCAATATGCCACTGATGACATTCAGTGTCCGTATGTTTTCTAGCACTGGCTTGAAAAGGGAATTACTAGAATAAAATGGTAGAATTGACTGTATTTCAAACAAAGTTTGTGAAAGTGAATCTATTATGGGATATCCCAAGACAAGGAATATTGTTAGGAAAGTTTTGGGCATGGCTTTGCCTATGAAATAAACACCTATCAGGAGGTAAAGGGATGCAAAGACTGTAAATGCAGCCAGGCTGAATAGGTAAATGTATGCAAAGGCAAGACCGGAAATAGAAAAGTGTAGCACTAATTGGGAAATCATATAGGTCGCCACAAAAGCGAAACCCTCAAAGATTGACATTGCCAGTAAGGACGAGATAAACTCATTAACAACCGTATACCATCTCTTCCTTGGCAGGGATAGATAATATTTGTAAACAGAGGGATTGAACATTGGCACGAACAGCATCAACACCATGAACACTGTTACAAGAAGCATTATCTCCGAACCGGTGTTGCCAAGTAATCC
>JAMDCG010000105.1 GCA_023489425.1 Thermoplasmatota archaeon | reverse complement strand
TTCTGCCTGATGATATGTCATTAGATCGCCTCCATCGCCGTTATTAATTGATCAATTTCACTATCATTCCTCATTTCTGTAGCTGCAAAGAATACATCATTTTTTAAGTTGTCAGGCATAGTAAATAAGAAACTATTAGCCTTTAATCCCCCTAGAAACCCAGCCTTTTCGAGATTGGCCATAAGTGTATCTGATTTTACACCTGCATCAACAATAAAATCGGTAAAAAAGGGGTTCTTCCATTTGTGGACCTTCACATAGCTGACCTTTTCCATTTTTTTGAGCGTTTTACTAACATTTTCCATGGATCTTGAAGCTACCCATCTCAATCCTTTTTTTCCGAGTATGGAAAGATATGCAGAGGAGGCTATGGCAAGTAATGCCTGGTTTGTACAAATATTGCTCATCGCCTTGTCCCTTCGTATATGCTGCTCCCTCGTTTGAAGTGTCATCACAAATGCCCTTTTTCCTTTTGTGTCAACGGTTTCCCCTATAAGCCTTCCAGGTGATTTTCTTACATATTTCTCCTTGAATGAGAAAATACCCAGATAGGGACCCCCATAGCTTAGTGAGATACCTAGTTGCTGTCCTTCTCCAACCGCTATATCAGCATCATAATCTCCGGGGGATTTTATTATTGCCAGTGAAACAGGGTCATAATATGCTATATGTATAGCAGCCTTCTTGATTTCCTTAATATTGGCCACACCTGGATCTATTGTCCCATAGTTTGAAGGATTGTAAGTAATGATTGCAGAAGTATCCTCGTCTATCAGTTGAATTAGTTTATCAAGATTGATAGTACCATCTTCATTAACCGGATATGGTTTAAGTAATATGTCTAATCCTGTAATATATGTTTTTATTACCTGCCTGTGAGACAATCTTATATTTTCTGGTATAAGAACTGTCTTTTTACCATTTATTCTGTGAGCCATTCTCACGGCCTCGCCAAGCCCCGTAGGTCCGTCATACATGGATGAGTTCGTTACATCCATTTTTGAAAGGTCAGATATTATGCTTTGATACTCAAAGAGTGAGTGAAGCATGCCCTGGGATATCTCTGCCTGATATGGCGTATATGATGTAATGAATTCATTTCTCATTATGATATTTGGAATAGACGATGGAATGAATCTTTCATATGCACCCAATCCAAGAAAAATTTTCATGTTTATTGCATTCTTAGAACCTATCCTTTCTGATTCAAACATCACGTCCATCTCTGACCTGCCACCGCCAATGGATTTTATATCACTTCTGATGTTATTTGGTATATCCCTAAAAAGATCCTCATAATCATTCATTCCCAAATAAGCCAGTAAATCGTTATCTGTGTCCATGGAATCAACCACTAAAGTAATCATCAACCATTATTAAAATATAGTCAGAAATTCCGCTCTTATTTTACTTTTCAAAATTAAGTTCCAGTAATTCTTCTCTGCTTGAATTCCCGTTATATTTAAAAATTTCCTCAATTATCAGATCACTGAACATTTCTTTTTTGGATAACCCGACAATTTGCATTAGCTGGAATTGTGGTACCGCCACCTGAAGATATAGTTTTCCCAATCTTGCCTTTAGAACCCTGCTTTCTGTTAGAATATTTTCAGATGCAAGCTTTTTAAGAAAGTCTGAATAAATCCCGTTTAAAGTCACAAACTTTGAACTTCCTATAACTTCCTCAACGTTGATCACTGACCTATCGTAGTTGTCGTCCAGTGTACCTATCATTGTTACCTTATTAAGTCTCGGCGTGTCACCTTCCAGAAATGTGGTATTGTCATTTGAACTGGCCATTTTTCTATCCAGAAAAGTGATTCCCATTAACTGTTCTGAATAAACCTTTGGATCTACTTCTATTACCCCGCTTGAAATTGGCCTGATCCAGTCAACAAAAAGATCGTCCAGATTTCTTGCACCATCCAGTATTATATCGTTTAAATCCGCAAGTTTTTCATCCATTACTCTTCCTGTAATTGAAAAGCCCTCACCAGAAAGTTCCATGTAGTCTACAATAAATCCACTTATGCTGAGCATTTTCTTTATATGATCGAATTCTTCTCTTGTTTCACCAAGACTCATAACATAATTTCCGTAACTATCCATTTCTGCCTTCAGTTTTAGAAACGTTGCTATGCTCCTATTCTTTGCAACTTCGGAAGGAATGAAGAAAAGAAAATCCTGTTTTACATCATCACTTATGACCCTAGTTCTAATGATGATTTTGTTTTCAAAGAGAACGTCGAACAACTGTGAATTCCACCTGTAACGAATCTTTATTGAATGCATATTTCTCTTCACCACATTTTAGTTTAGTTATATTTAGAATATTAATCTTATTGAAAAATGTGAAACCTGGTTTGATAACAAATATTGATCACATTTGAAAAAGGTTTATCTAAATGTAAAGCGTTGTACCCCTAATGAAATTAAAATCTAGTGTGAGTAACCTGAAAGAAGTAACAGATATACTAAGTTCAATAACCAATGAAGCAAAACTTGAGTTTGATAATGATGGTCTGAAGGTTAGGGCAATAGATAGCGCTAGGATAGCCATGGTTGACCTTTTTGTGCCCAAGGAATCGTTTTCAGCTTATGATCTTGAAGAAAAAGTTGAGGTCTCAGTTGAGCTTGATAAGATAAGAAATGTTCTAAGACTTGCATCCCAATCAGATGATCTTCTATTAAGTATTTCTGGAACTAAAATGAAGTTCTCTCTTGGAAATCTCACAAAAACCATATCTACCCTTGACACATTTGTGAATTCGCCAAAACTGCCAAGTGTGGATCCAAAGAATTATGTTGTTATAAGGAAGGCAGATCTGGATAGGGGATTGAGGGCGGCTACTGATGTGAGAGATTCCATAAAGTTCACCATAGAGGATAAGAGATTTGAAGCCACCTCTAAAAGTGATTCAGAGGAGGTTGACCTTATCATAGATAATGATAATCTGATAGAAGTCAAGGCACAGGAAAAGGCTTCCAGCAGTTATCCGCTTGATTACCTAAGCAAGATAATAAAGGCAGTTAGTTTTGCTGATACATTGAAAATTGCCTTTAACAATGATTATCCCCTTGTGATGGAATTCAACTTTTCAGGTAAGGATGGTATCAAGACAGCTAAATTCTTACTTGCACCGAGAATAGAGTAGATTCAAAAGCGGGCGCGAGGGGATTCGGACCCCTGATCTACAGCTTAGGAGGCTGTTGCCATATCCAGGCTTGGCCACGCGCCCTTTTCTATTTGATATATTTTTTTTATTCCTTACAAACTCCATTTCAATAGCTTCCATTTTGGAATATATCAAAATGGTTTTCCGGTTGGGAATCCGTTGGTAATCGGAGCTTTAGATATTATATTTTCGAAATATACATGAAATATATCCCAGGTTCTCCTTAAAATCTTTTAACGAACAGATGGTCAAAAAAAAATTCATTAATTTATCATAAAGCTTAAGGTTGTATGAATAATCAAAGGTTATGTTGGAAGGTACTCCGTTTAAAAATAAGGGGGTGATTATCACCGGAGGTGGAACCGGTCTTGGGCAGTCTCTTTGCCTGAAGTTTGCCAGTTATGGTGCCAGTGTTTATACTTTTGGCCGAACCGAATCAACCCTTGAGGAAACAAAACAAAGAGTGAATGCAATTAATGGTAATCTTGAATATAAGGCAATTGACATAAGAAACTTTGACGCTGTGAACGAGTTCATTGATGAAACTTTTAGAAAAATAGAGATAATAGGACTTGTAAATAATGCTGCAGGTAATTTTATATCGAGGACGGAAGATCTGTCAATGAATGCCTTCAAATCAGTAATAGACATAGTTTTAATGGGTTCAATTAACACTTCAGTTCAGGTATCGAGAAGATGGATGGAAAGGAAGATCAGGGGAAGTGTTGTGAATATACTAACTTCTTACGCGGATACTGGTTCAGCATTCGTTACTCCTTCGGCCGCAGCAAAGGGTGGTTTGAGAGCATTTACCAGAAGTGTTGCTGTAGAATGGGGTCCAAAGGGCATCAGAACCAATGGGGTAGCGCCTGGTCCTTTCAAGACTCAAGGAGCATGGAAGAATCTGATTCCAGATGATAGCTATGAAAAAATCCTTAAGGAAAAAAATCCTATGCGAAGGCTTGGAACTACTGATGATATTTCAGAACTTGTTTCATATCTTATCAGTGATTATTCTTCGTTTATAAATGGTGAAATTATAACTATAGATGGTGGAGAATGGATACAGGGTGCTGGACAGTTCAACATGCTTTCACAGATAGATGATAATATGTGGGATATGATCCGGAAGAACAGGGTGAAGAAAGAATGATGAGTATATATATAAATGGATGGGAAACAAATATGAAGTTTTCGGCTGCACATTTCATTCCATACCATGATAAGTGTAAAAGATTACATGGACATGATTATGCAATCGATATCAGAATAGAAGGAGAATTACTGAATGGTATGGTAGCTGACTTTGTGACCGTGAAGAGAGAGATGAGAAAGTTTCTTGAGGAAATTGATCATAAGCTTATACTTCCCGTGCATGGAAAAGATATGGAACAGAAAAAGGAGAACGGCCAATTCATAATAAAATACGAAGGAAAAACTATGTCAATACCCGAAGAGTTTGTTTATCTGTGCGATGTGGATTACAGCAGCAGCGAGGAATTATCAAGATTTTTTGCAAGGGAAATAGTCAATAAAGTGAAATTTGAGAAGAATGTTAAATTGATTGAAGTTTCAGTGTATGAAGGACCAGGACAGAAAGCTTCATGGAGTGAGAAAATTGGATAATGCAATAATATTGATGTCAGGAGGGCTGGATTCTACAACGGTCTTATCATTCGCAAAGAAAAATGGGTATAATATCACTGGACTCAGCTTTGATTACGGTCAGAGGCATAGAAGGGAGCTGGAATCCTCAAAGAAAATTGCTGATTTTTACGGCATTCAAAGAATTGTATTCAAGATAGATCTGAGGCAGATAGGGGGTAGTTCACTTACGGGTGATGAGGCAGTAGAAATTGGTAAGCTTGAAAGAAAAGAGATTCCCAATACCTATGTTCCTGGCAGGAATATACTATTCCTATCAATAGCGGCTGCATACTCAGAATTACTGGATGCCAGAACAATTATGATGGGAGTCAACTCAGTAGATTATTCAGGTTATCCGGACTGCAGACCAAATTTTATAAGCTCAATGGAACAGAGCCTGCAACATGGACTTGACAGGAGTGACTTAAAGATAATGGCACCACTTCAGTACCTGAATAAGGGTGAGATAATAACTATGGGGATAAAGAATAATGCCCCATATGAACTCACATATTCCTGTTATAATGGCAGAGAAAAAGCATGTGGAAGGTGTGATTCCTGTCTACTTAGATTGAGGGGTTTCATGGATGCGGGAGAAATAGATCCGACTCCCTATGAAACATATCCGCACTTTTATATAGATTATTTAAGAAACTCAAAAAAATATAAAAAATAAATGAAATTATTGTTTTGTTAGGAACTGATCTACTTTGTCTGCGTTACCTTTTACTGAGGCAACTGTTTTGTTCCAAAGCTCCTTTTCCTCTGCTGTGAAGTTAATATCAAAGATTCTCTCCACTCCATTTTTTCCTATAAGTATTGGAAGTCCAATAAATAGTCCCTGTGCTGAATAGTGCTTTGATGTTTTCTCATCCACAAACGCGGCACATGGTATCATTCTTCTTCTGTCTTTTATTATTGATTCTACCATTGCTGTTATTGCTATACCAGGCGCGTAGTAGGCGCTTCCTGTCTTAAGGTAATCTACTATTTCTCCTCCACCAAATCTCGTCCTTTTTACTATTTCATCTATTTTTTCCTTACTGAGAAGATCTGTTATGGGAATGCCTCCAACAGAAGAATACCTGATAAATGGTACCATATCATCACCATGACCACCTATGACAAATGCATTTACATCCTGAACTGAGGCTTTAAGTTCCATTGCGAGGAATGTCCTGAATCTTGAACTGTCAAGTGAACCACCTAAGCCTATAATTTTCTTTGGGTCTATTCCACTAACCTTTTGAAAAGCATATGCCATTGTATCAGCCGGGTTTGATACGATTACAATTACTGATTCTGGAGAATATTTCTTTACATTTTTTGCAACATCGGCTATTATGGCTATGTTTTTGGCTAGCAGATCATCTCTGCTCATTCCTGGTTTTCTTGCAAGACCAGCAGTTATAACAATAACGTCAGAACCCTTCATATTCTCGTAATTCTTCGGATCAACTGTTGTGAATCCCTTAATGTTCAAATCTGTACCCCAGTGTGGTGTTCCTTCCATCATATCAAGTGCTTTCCCTTCTGGAACTCCATCAACAACATCAAACAAATATACATCTCCAAGGTCCTTAAGTGCAATAAACTGTGCAACTGTAGCTCCAACATTTCCTGCTCCTATTACGGATATTTTAGATCTCATGTTAATGGTATTACTTTAAGGGTTAAATTGTTATTTATCCTTTATAACAGTTGGGAGTGAACACATCCAAAAGGAAAGTTATTAAACGTTCCTATATATAAATTTAACCTGTTACGTAAGTTTTAGACTAACCGGTTCAGAATATTTAAGAAATTACTTATTATCCTGATTGCCCAAAAAATTCACGAACTTGAGATGGTATGATGATCGATTTTAGAACGATTGTAAGAGATAAGACTGAAGAGTACCAAAGATAATAGTAAAATAGTTGAACCTAATACATCTACCAACAATATGGTAATAACAACCTATTCCAGAGAGGAATGGTGTGAACACGTCCAGTGCTGTGCTCATATTGAAAGTGTGGTATTTAGGTTGTGCTTTAAATATTAAAACCAAAATGTTTAAATCTGATTTAAATTACACATAACAGTGTTGGGATAAACTTTCAACGCAATATAAGAGGTTAAAACCTAATGGAAGATCCATTTGAAGTGTTTAAGGATTTCTTTAACCAAAAATTTGGGAAGTCACTTATAATAAAAGGAAGACCCGGTACGGGTAAGACAACATTCAGTCTGGAGTTAGCATCTCGCCTATATGAGAATCAACCGATACATTTTCTTTCCTCAAGATTTAACGACGAACCTTTAAAGGATGCTTTTCCATTTATAGACCAGATTTCCTATAGAATCAATAAAGAAAATTTTTCGTATACTGAAGATTTTAAATATGTCAGCACAGAATCTCTTAAGAAACTTGAAAAACTTCTTGAAGAAAAGAATCTGAACTCTGATTTCACAGGTTCCAGTGGGTTAATATTTGATATAAAAGAGGTAATCCCTGAGCTAAACGCCATTTATACATTTGTAGAAAAAAATTTTGAACTTGGTCCGGTTGTAATTCTGGATTCAATCGAGGCTATTGCTCAGAAATACAGCATTGATGAGACTACACTTTTCAGTATATTGCAGAATGATCTGGTTGAAAAGAGTGGTGCAGGACTTATAGTTGTTCTCGAATCAACACAAAATGATAAATTAGAATATTTCTCAGATGGAGTTATCAGCCTCAGCATGGAGATAGATAGAAATTACATGATAAGATACATGAGGATTGAAAAACTAAGAGGCCTGTCCCTTGGTTCTACTCCTTTCTTTTCATATTCACTCCTGAATGGAAGATTTACCCTTTTTCCAATAATATCTGTTTCGTACCCTACGCATAAAATCCCCATGCTTTCTGATAACGAAGAGAGCAAGGATTCTGTGGACATGGGTGTTTCTGCAATTTCAAAGGTGCTTCCAATGAATAAAAGAACAGTTGATATTGGTTCTCTTGTACTGATTCATCGAATGGAAATATCTGACAGAACAGACATTGCAGTAAATCTGATTAAAAATTCTCTTGTTAGGAGAACCATCTCAGAGGGGAGAGGAGTAATAGATGTATCCTCAAGCAGTTATGAGTCTGCAAAAATATTCAGTTTAACCATGGAACCAGAACAGCTGAAACATTATATAACTGCAGAAAAAACAAAAAGAACAAATCCCTCCGTGATAAACCTTGAAGGGGCGAAAATGACAGAGGATTTCACCAGTGAGGCAATTGAGTATTTTACAGGTTCGTCTAAAAGACCCAACGTATACATTTTTTCCACAGATTTCCTCAACTTTACTTATGGCGAAAATTTCATAGGAGATTTTCTAACCATATTGAATGAAATACGTCTTACGGGAACTGTGTTCATGATATGCGATGAAGATTTTTACAAAAAACTGAGTCACCATGCAACTTTCTCCTTACACATCCGTGATAAGGATGGATTTATCTTCCTCAATTCTGGTGGCAACAAGCACTTTTCTGTGCAATCTCTGGTTGATCAGAGCGGATGGCCATCATATGATCTCATAGAGTCTGTCTGAAAATATCACTTTTATATTACCTCCTTTTCCATTACAAGGTTATTATAATCGACAGTCATTTGCTTATATGTTTCCAGAGTACAGACCAAGAAGACTAAGGGCTAATCCACTTTTAAGAAGCCTGACAGGTGAGACAAAAATAAGCCTCGATAGATTAATCATGCCAGTTTTTATAGATGAGAATTTAACTGAACCGCAAGAAATACCAAGCTTACCCAGTATATTCACACAGACACTCGATAGTGTTGATGAATATGCAAAACATTTGAAAAAAATTGGTGTAAACACGGTGCTCTTATTTGGTATTCCAGAAAAAAAGGATAGCGAAGGATCTCAGTCATTCGCCGATGATGGTGTTATACAGAGAAGTATTAAGTCATTTAGAAATAATGATCTCCTTGTAGTTACTGATCTTTGCATGTGTGAATATACAGATCACGGCCATTGTGGTATATTGAGAGGAAAAGAAGTATGGAATGATAAAACTCTTGACTACTATGGTAAAATTGCAGTGAGTCAGGCAGAGGCGGGATCAAATATTATTGCACCAAGTGGAATGATGGACGGTCAGGTAAAAAAAATTAGAAATGAACTGGATGGAAATGGTTTTGAAAATATTCCAATAATGGCATACTCTGCCAAGTATGCGTCCTCATTATACGGTCCCTTCAGGGACGCTGCAAAGTCCACACCATCTTTTGGAGACAGAAAAACATATCAAATGGACCCAGCAAATATAAATGAAGCAATGAGGGAAATTGAACTTGATATAGAAGAGGGGGCAGACATTATCATGGTTAAACCTTCATTATTCTATATGGATGTGATCAGAGAAGCTTCAACCATATTCAATAGACCACTGGCTGCATATGGTGTAAGTGGCGAATATAACATGATAATTAATGCCGTGAAAAATGGGTTCATATCTGAATCAGCCATAAATGAATATGTCACTTCGATATTCAGGGCTGGAGCGGATATCTTCATTACTTATTTTGCAGAATCACTGGCAGAAGGGATGAAGGGAAAGATTTAAATGAATTTTGAAAATGTGAGAGTGATAATATAATGAAATTAGGGTATATATTAGAAATGAGAGAACCTCAAAATGGTTTCTTTCAGGTTACTATGAATATTGACTCAGTATCAGAAGATATAACCATGTTAACAATCCCCGCCTGGACACCTGGCTCCTATGCAATCAGAGACTATGCCAGAAACGTGAGAATGCTGAAAGCAAGAACGCCAGAAAATGAAAGTATAGAGATCCAGAAAAAGGATAAATCAACGTGGAAATTAATAAACGGAAATAACAAGACGTTCAGTGTTTCTTATGAGGTATATGCAGGAGATTTCTCCGTTAGAGGAAGTCATCTGGACACCACACATGGATATCTCAATGGCACTAACGTTTTCATGTATATAGAAGGTTATAAAGATCAATCCATAGAATTGATCATTAAGCCATATGAAGATTGGAAAGTTTCAACTGGCCTTGAAAAAATTGGTGAAAATAGATTCAGAGCAACAAACTATGATATATTTGCAGATTCCCCAATCGAAATAGGGAAACATCGGTCTCTTCTCTTCACGGTGGATGGAAGGGAGCACGAAATTGCCCTATATGGGGAAGGAAACGAAAACACAGATAAACTTGTAGAAGATGTAAAGAAAATAGTGGAAACTTCAAGGACAGTATTCGGAAACCTTCCGTACAAAAGGTATGTCTTCATAATGCACCTAACTGATAAAGGATCAGGTGGTCTTGAGCATCTTAATTCAAATACCATAGATTTTAATAGATTTGCGTTTGGTGATAAGAGAGATTATCAGTCTTTTCTTTCAGTAGTTTCTCACGAATATTTCCATCTATGGAATGTAAAGAGAATTAGGCCTGTTGAACTTGGTCCATTTAATTACAAGGAAGAGAATTATAGCTCATTACTCTGGGTATCTGAAGGAATTACTAACTTTTATGCATATATAATCCTCCTGAGGAGTGGACTTATTTCAAAAGAAGAGTATTTCAAGCATGTATCAGAGATTTTCAGAGCATATGATATGACACCTGGAACAAGATATGAATCCGCCTCTGAGTCTTCCTTTGATGCATGGATAAAGCTTTACCGTGAGTCCCCAAATAATTTGAACAGTTATGTTTCTTACTATCTTAAGGGAGAAATACTTGGTTTCATGATAAGTTTAAGGATATGCGAATACACAAAGGGGCAAAAAAGCCTTGATGACGTATTCAGGCACATGATAGAAAAATATAACAAGGATGGACGTGGATTCACCGAAAAAGACCTCCTTTCAACACTCTCTGAGGTGTCATCCTTAGACTTTGGACCATTCTTCGCAAAATATGTAAGAGGCACAGATAATATTGATTTTGTATCTGAACTGAAAAGAATTGGAATGACACTGGAAGAAAAATATGATGGTTTAGATAAGGGATTTAATCAGACTCTCCCATTTCTTGGAATTATTGTAAAAAAGGACAAGAATACGGTATATTCTGTTATTGAGGATTCACCAGCACAAAAAGCCGGAGTTATGCCCGAAGATGAGATCCTGGCAATAAATAAATTCAAGATGGATTCCAGATTTTTGAAACCTCTAAGAGAGAGAGGAGATTCTATGTTTATAGATAGTCTGAGAGATTATAAACCTGGAGATAGAATAAGAATACATCTTTTCAGAAGAGGGTTACTGGATAGGGCTGATGCCACTCTGGGTGAGGCACCAAAGGATCTGTATGAGATCAGAGATTCTGAAGGAATTGATGAAATAACCTCAAGAGTAAGAGAGAAATTTCTTATGGGATAGACACTTATAAAATAGTTTAAACTGAAATAAATAAAAATAAAACTAATATATGAGTTTAGCAATTTACATGCTCAGTGGAGGACTATCGTACCTGGGCAAACAGGAATCTGATGATGATTCTGAAGGCAAATGACTATTTACCAATAGAGATTGATATGGATGGGTCATTGAGCTTTGATATTTTAGCTAAGGGTAGTGAGGAGACTGTTATCTTAAAATCTGTGTATAACGTGGATACTTTAAAAATTGACATGGCTTCAGAACTCTACAGGCTATCGACGAGTATGGATCTCGTTCCAATTATCATTGGTTACAAATCTGGTTCAGGGGAACTGGAAGATAACGTAATGTACTTCAGGCATAAGATTCCCATAATGACTATTGAAACTTTCAGGGAATACGTTAGGGGAAACAGACCAAATACGTATTCTGGACCAGGTGGATATTACGTAAATATAGATGGAAGGAAAATGCAGGAGCTAAGGGCAAAAAAGGGATGCTCAATTGGTTATGTTTCAGGGAAGATTGGAATATCAAGAAGATCCATTTCACTGTATGAAACTGGAAATTCTACAACGCTGGACGTATTTAATAAATTAAAGTCACTCCTAGGAGAGGATATTAGTAAAAGTATAGATCTTAGAGAAACGCTGAAGGGCTCTAAGCTTGATAATGTTACAGAAGAGTCAGCCGATGAATTTATAAGGGGCATAAAACAGGTTATGGGCGGTTTTGGAATGATTACTGAATTCTTCCGAAGAGTTCCGTTCGATGCCCTAAGTGAGGAACAGTCTGAGATCATGTACATAATGGGGATTTCAGAAAAGAATAAATTTGAATCAAAAAAGATAGAGTATATAAGAAACATTTGCAACATCCTTGAAAAGGAACCTGTGCTTATTTCAACTACGGATACATCAAAGGAGATGATCGGTGGATGCAGCGTAATAACTTTCAAGGAATTGCTTGAACTGGGAAGCCTGGAGAATTTCCAAAAGCGTATAGAGAAGATTAAAGAGAGCATTCAGTGAATGGAATTTATTGAGATCAGATCAAAAGAAAAACTAATGCTTGTCTGTTTTGGCATAAAGGGTCTTGTCTCAGATGGTAATGCAGTAAAGGAAAAGCTGGATTCCTTTAAACCGGAAGTAATAATGATGGGGATATCACCGGAAGAGGTTGAGGGCTTAAAGAATTTTGTTGACGATCCTTTTGAAATTGACATGAGTGATTATGAACTCATTTATGGAACTCTTCTTTCTCAGTTTGGCCCCGTTGAGGTTCCCCCACCAATTTTTACACAAACAATCATTTATGCAAAGGAGAATAATATTCCAGTCATAGGACTGGATGTTGATGAGGAAACATTCGGTACGAGGTATGAGGAAGAGTATACAGTTTCTCAAATGGTTGGATATATCACTAAAAAAAGGAAACTCAAGAAGAGGAACTTCGACATGGAATCTCCTGAAAAATTTGTAATGCAGTGGAGAGCGGAAATTGAAAAGACCAGAGCCATGGGCAATATGGAGAAAATGAGAGAAGAGGCTATTTCTGAGAACCTTAACAAAATGTTCAAAGAAGGAACTGAAAGAAAATATTTTGCAATAATAGAGTATGAGTTTAATAACGAAGTAAAAAGAAAAACAAATTATGTGTGATCAAGAAGTCCCGCGAAAATAATGTATATTTCACTGCTTTCACTTCTTGATGCACCGGGCTTGGTGATATAGTTCCTTCTGAAGAATCCCTTGAACTGGTTCATGAATTCATTTGTATATTCTCCCTGAAACTGCTTTACCATAACGTTTCCCCCAATTCTTAGAACCTCCATGCCGTATTCAAGAATTGATGTGCATATGTTCACTGAAGATGCATGATCAAGTGAATGCTGCCCAGTAGTGTGTGACATAGCATCTGACAGAATAAGATCCATCTTTTTTCCATCCAGAAATTCCTTGATATCATTCCACGAAGATTCTCTGGTGACATCTCCCCTTATGGAATATGGCATTACATCTGATTTTTTTGCGCTTATATCAACGCAAAGCAAATATTCCGGAGTTCTTTCCATTAGAACATCTGTCCAGCCTCCAGGTGAGGACCCAATTTCCAGAATGTAATGAGCTCTTGACAGAATTTCAAATTTTCTGTCAATCTCTATGAGTTTATATGCAGCCCTGCTTCTATAACCAGCCTTTTTAGCCCTGTTATAGTAAATATCTTCTCTTTTTCTCATTGACCAGTTAGTTTCCTGTACTCTTCGGCTGTTAATGTGCCTTTTATTTCCTCATTTAGCTTAATTTTAACCAGCCATGAATTGTAGGGTTCCTGATTGATCAGCTCGGGTTTACTTTCCAGTTCCTTATTAACTGCAGTTATTTTTCCAGTAACAGGTGAGAAAACTTCCTCGGCGGATTTAACGGACTCAACAGTCAACAATGTATCCCCACTTTTAATTTCCTTTCCAACTTCTGGCAGATCTACATAGACTACATCTGTAAGCTGTTTCTGCGCAAAATCAGTTACTCCTATCTCAACTTCAGTACCATTTGTTCTGACCCATTCGTGGGTTTTGGTGTATTTCAGATCCTCAGGAATATTGCTCATAGAAGCGTATGAAATTAAGAGTAATTAAGTTTTTATTTAGATTGTGCTCAAAAAGATTTTTTTAAATTCAGCTTATATAATTTACTGAATCATGATTGGTTTTTGATTTTCCCTGAGTAACAACTTCATCTTCACCAAAATCAATGGCTATCAGGTTTGACACCGGAATCAATCTCAAAAGAACTTTTTTTTCGCCGGAAACCTTAAAGACGAGCGCACCTTCTTCACCTAAAATTGTGTATCCCACGAACTCACCATCGGTCTCCATGGGCTCATCTTTTCCGCTGTTTGATATTACCTTGTATTTTCCACCTTTTTTAATTTCAACCATATCCATTTTACTCAAAACCTCCAGTATATTCATAATTTTATTTTCTGTCAGCTTCAACTCTGAGCCATGGCGATTTAATTAATAAAAGTTTATACCTTTGGTTACGCCAGGCTTCTTTTGTAATGTTAAAACTATCCTATGGGAAATATTACTGTAACTAAATGGCAAGTTATTATAACGAAATCGTATTGGTAGGAAAGTGTGAATATTGGTAAATATAGACATACTAAAAAAAAGGGGTGGAATGGCAGTTATTGTTGCATCTGTTATCCCTGAGAAAGATTATGAGAATCAGATTAAGCTCATTTCAAAAAAACTCGATGACTTTCACTTTATTCCTGAGTTCAGGATGGACCTTTGGACAAATAATCAAAAGGATTCCATTGAAAAATACATGAAAATAGTAGATGATTATTCCCTTCCAAACATTTTCACCTTCAGGACAGAGGAGCTTTCTATTGCTGATGAAATTTATAAAATTCCCCTCAACCATGAAAACTCAATTCTGGACATTGACATATCCATAATCAGTAGAAACTCAATAAACTATCCACAAAATAGGACTATTCTGTCTTCGCATTTTTCCAATCCTTTGGAATTCAGGAATAGATTCGAAAAGCTTGCAAAGTACGGGAAAGTGGCAATTAAACTCGCTTCCACATTTGATAGCGAGAATATATTGGATATTCTCTGGTATGTCAAACATACAGATGGTGAGAGAATATTATCTATCGTTCCCCAGGGAAATGAAAATCAGAGTCTCAGAATAGTTTCTGCGCTTACTGTCAGTGACTTTATTTATTCGTCATTTGATAAACCTGTTATTGCTGGACAATACAGTATGGAATTACTATTCAAAATTCTCGAAATGATTTACTGAATGATTTTAACCCTTTGAATTATTTTTTTTATATACCAGCAGCGATTGCAATTATACCAGTAGTTATGAGCTCTATTGCTATGGATGCAAGTAATAAACCCATTATTCTTGAAATGACTGTCGTTCCTGTTTTGCCTATTTTTGAGGCAATGGATGATGAGAAATAAAGAATAAAATATGATATAATAAACAAAATCACAAGTGCGATACCAAAACTAAATTTTAGCGGTATAGTATTTGCTTTTGCGTTAAGTAGTATGGCGGTTGTGATTGAACCGGGACCGGCAAGAAGTGGTGTTCCTATGGGCACTATTCCAACGTCTTCCTGTTGCTTTCCTTCCTGACTCTCCTCCCTTGTAAGTTTGGTATTTGAAGTCTTCCCCTGAAGCATGTCAAAAGCAACTTTGAAAAGCAGGATTCCACCCGCAACCTTGAAGTCGTTTATGTTAATTCCAAGTCCCTCAAAGATATAATACCCCACGAGAACAAAACCAACAATCATCCCTGAAGCCATATATATGCTTCTCCTGATCGTTATCATTTTCTCCTTTTTACTGTATCCATCTGTTAAAAAAACCAGTGTTGGAATTGCCCCTATGGGATTCATTATTGCGAACATGGCTGCAAGACTGTAACCTGCGAATTCGATCATTTCAACGATGGACAATGCTATAGCCATATCTTTCACTCTTATAATTATTGGTCTGGAATTACAAAACCCTCATGGTTTAATATATTTTTTTATTAATTTTATTTGATCCTCTGTGTCTGACAACGAATATTTCATTATCTGAAAAATCATATATACCTTAAATCGTTGTTGAATTATTGGAACAGATTAAGCTATCCCAGATTATAAAGAATAACCTCAGAGGAAATAGTGGATATTATATAATGAAGTTTATCACTGGACTTGAGATGAGCCTCGATGGATATTCAACGGAACATATTGTGTTTCCCTATTCTGAGAATCTTAAGATCATATCCTACCGAAGTAGAAAGGCCCCAAAGACAAGGGAAAATGACTTTCTTATAATGCCTGAAAATGTCTTTGCTAAATTAGCATCTGATATGGAAAATTCCGGATTTTATCCTTCATCTGTAGAGCTGGAAGGCGAGGAGGGAGAGTATTTTAGAACTTCCTCATCCAGAACCCTGATCTCATACGATGTTATCATTAAGTTTCTGAAAAATGGATTCAGCTTCAAAAGCTGTACATTCAGGAAAGACAAAACTTATTTCGGTGTAGACAGATTTTCAAGGATATGGTCAAATGATAGGGATATCATCTCTGTATTGGGTGAACTAACAGCACAGTACTTATCAGAAGCTCTTAAAAATTTTTACCTGAACAAAGGTGCGGAAACAAGCATTGAAAATGTGATATTAAGGCCATATATTTCAGATTACTCAGTCAGTAGCGAGATAGTGGAGAGATTGAAGCTGAGGCTTGGAAAAAGGAGAATTACCCTAATCAAAAGATTCAGGAATGGAGATACTTTAATTTATGCATATGCAAGTGACCAGTCCCACAGGATAGAGATGATCGTAAGGCAAAACAATATGAGTCTTGTGTCTATGAATTCAACTGATTTGAATACAGTAATTGAAATGAGTGAAATTGTTGAAAAAGCAGGAGGGGTGTTTGTTGGAATTAGATCCACTCTTAAGTGAGTTTCATAAGGAAGAGAAGGAAAGAAACAAACTTTACAGCGTGATTTCTGGTCTGTTTTCCTATCTGGAATCCTGTGATGTTACACCATTACAGATAAAGACCTTCAGGTGTGAAAGAGAGAGCTTTTCTATAGAAACTGTGGATAATAAGGGACAGGTTAGTGTATGGAACGGCTTCTCCGGAAAAATCAGGAAAACTTCTACTGATCCACTAACTTCAGCAAAGAGAATTGTTAATGTTTGCCTTGGAAAAAATGCTGGATTAGACAGCGATCCTTTTAAGAATTATCTTATTATTTCAGAAAGGAACAGATCAAAGGTTATTGAGAATTATTCAGGTCAGCAAAAGGAGGTTGAAATAGTTAACTTTTATCCGTTTCCATACTATGAGAAAATGCCAGTTTATGAGAAATTCTCCATACTTAG
>JAMDCG010000083.1 GCA_023489425.1 Thermoplasmatota archaeon | reverse complement strand
GGCAAGTTTGGAGAAATCATAGAGAAGGTCATAGAAAAGAAGGATGAAATAAGGAAAATACTGGAGACCATATCTGGAAGGGAACTGGAACCAGAATGGTTTCCATACAATCCAAAGTGTTCAGTTTGTGGAAGGATTAACTCAACCACTGTTACAGGTTATAGTGACACCAAAGTTTCGTATTCCTGCAAATGCGGAAACAATGGTGAAAGTGATATATATCACGATGATGGCAAACTTCCATGGAGGATCGAATGGCCTGCAAAGTGGAAAATATTAAAGGTTACAATAGAACCATTCGGGAAAGATCACGGAACAGTAGGGGGATCATATGACACTGGAAAGGAAATTGTGGAAAAGATTTTTGAATATCCGGCACCATTGCCACTTATTTATGAAAGGATATTACTTAAGGGAAAGGGAGCAATGCATTCTTCCACAGGGGTAAACATACCAGCCCAGGAAATACTCAGTTTTGCACCTCCTGAGATTGTTAGGTATATCATGGCAAGAGTCCCGGCAACGAGGCATATAGAATTTGATCCGGCACTTGGTTTCCTCTCAACAATGGATGAATTCGAGCGTCTGATGAAAATGGAGCAGGATAAAAACACAACTGAAGAACAGCACTGGATAGCAACTCTATCAAAGGCAGGTAGACCTTATGAAACAGTTCCTGATTACAGGCATCTGACCACACTGGTACAGATATATAGTTCTGAGGAGAGAATAGGGGAAATACTCAGATCTGAGGGAAAGGATCAGGATCCAGATATACTTAAAGAAACAATTGACATGGCAAGAATTTGGGTACATAACTATGCTCCCGAAGCTTCTAAATTTTCCCTAAAGAATACAGATGATCCAGTAAGTATTAATGAGGATGAGAGAAAAATGTTATGTGATTTCAACAGTAAACTAGGCACACTGGATTCATGGGAGCCGGAAAAAATCCATGAATGTGCAAGGGAATCAATTGGTAATTCAGGTATGCAGCCGGCGGATGGATTCAAGGTGATTTACAGGGTACTTATAGGTAATGAAAGAGGACCGAGACTTGGATTCTTTCTGTCAGTAATTCCAAGAGAAAGGGTGCTGGCAAGATTTAAAACAATTTGTGGTGATTGATTTGAGTGGAAAAATTGTAATCAACTGTGCGTTACCCTATGCCAACAGTTCCATTCATATTGGTCATCTTGCAGGGGCATACCTGCCTGGGGACATATTTCATAGATTCATAAAGATGTCAGGGAGGGATAGCATCTTTATCTGTGGAACGGATGAATATGGAACACCCATAGCACTGAAGGCCGAAAAAGAGAAAAAAACACCAGAAGAGATAGTCAATAAGTATTATGCTGAATTTGTAGAAACGTTCAGCAACGTTGATATAAAATTTGATTACTTTGGGAGAACAACAAGCAAAACTCATGAAACGTTTGTACAGGATTTCTTTGAGGATCTTGAAAAAAAGGGTTATTTGGAAAGAAGAATGATGGAATCTGCATACTGTCCAAGGGAAAAGAGGTTTCTCCCTGACAGGTATGTCAATGGGAAATGCCCAAGGTGTGGATATGAATATGCCAGAGGGGATCAGTGTGATGAATGCGGGAGGACTAATGATCCAAGAGATCTCATAAATCCTACCTGTGCCATCTGTGGTGGACCAGCAGAATTCAGGGAGACAGCTCATATATTCTTCAAGATATCTGAGTTTTCAGATTTTCTCAAAGAGTGGCTGCAATCCAAGAAGGAATGGAGGTCAAATGTAACATCTTTCCCATTAAATATCATAGAAAGTGGTCTTAGAGATAGGGCCATTACAAGGGATATGGAATGGGGTGTAAAGTTAAAGGAAAATGAAATGGAAGGTAAGAGGATTTATGTGTGGTTCGAGGCTCTACTGGGTTATCTTTCCAATGCTATGGAATACTCGGAACTTTCTGGAAACAGTGAGTTATGGAAAGAATATTATGATGACGGGGAAACTTATTACTTTCTGGGAAAGGACAACATATTCTTTCATACCATATTTCTTCCAGCAATGCATAAAGCCTCTGGAAAATACCCTCTTCCCTACAGAGTCACAGGAAATGAGTACCTTAGATTCAAGGGACAGAAATTTTCAAAATCAAGGGGTATAGGGTACACAGTAAATGATGTACTGCAAATGGTTGATAAGGATTCTCTCAGATATTACATATCATCAATCCTACCGGAAACATCCGACTCTGATTTTTCACTTGAGGAAATGAAGGAAAAGGTGAATTCAGAATTGAGTGGAAAGTATGGAAATCTTGTAAACAGGGTAGTAACCTTTGCCAAAAATAAAAACGTTCTTCCAATTAAGGGAGAGTCAGATCATTCAGACATAGAATTAATTGTACAAATGGACAAATTCAGGGAAAATTACAGTGAACTGATGGGAAGAATAGAATTCAGAAAGGCTCTCAACCTGTGGCTCGAGAATGTGAAAGTTGTAAACACCTACTTCAACGATTCAAAGCCGTGGGATCTGATAAAAACCGACAGGAAAATGACCGAATCAAAACTATGGCACACACTTAAGGCTGTGGAATATCTAACTCTTGCCATATACCCATTCGTCCCATCTGGGGCTGACAGGGCGTGGTTATCCATACACGGTACATCAATTGAGAACGCGTCAATGTCACATCTTGCTGAAACATGCGAATTCAAGCCATCGGAAAGTGCAATCATATTCAAGAAGCTTGAAATTGAGGAGGAACCTGAGAACCAGATGAATCTAATCGTAGGAAGGATTGTATTCGCTGAATTCCATCCGAATGCAGATTCACTGTTACATCTGAAGGTAAGCCTTGGTGATCATGAGATAGACCTCGTTGCAGGAATAAGAAATTATTATACGCTGGAGGAACTGAAAAATAAGAAAATAATAGTGGTCGAGAACCTGAAACATGCTAAAATTAGAGGTATAGAGTCTCAGGGGATGCTACTGGCAGCACAGGATTCAAAGGGTGCACATTTACTGACAACTGACGAAAATGAGGGAACTAAAGTAACAGTTGGAGACATTCAATGTAACACTGAAAAGAAAATCGATCTTGACATCCTGAAGACTTACGAAATGAGGGTTGACGAGATCAACGGAAAAATGGTACCAACAGCCATGATGGGAAGAAACAGGTTACACCTGATGGCAAACGGCAAGGATGTTAATATAGACGGAAATGTAGAACAAAAATCTATTATCAGATAAAAATATTATTTTATTGTTATTGGTATAACATTGTTGTCATATTCAAGTATAGCTATGTCAACAGGATCAATCATGATCTTTGGGACGTCAATAATAACCGGGGCCCCCATTGATATCTGCAGGGATCTGGCACCTATAATTCTTGCTTTCTCAAATTTTGTGTGCTTCATATAAACCAGTGTGCCATCAGGTAATTTAAATCCA
>JAMDCG010000040.1 GCA_023489425.1 Thermoplasmatota archaeon | reverse complement strand
CAGCTTACTGCAGAGTTTCTCTGCTGATTTTAGTCCTTCGCTTCTGTAGCCTTCTATTCCTTCATCTATGGTGAATGCTTTCAGAACAACATTTTTCTTCTTTTTCATTGTTTTCCACAGGAGATACAAGAGCACCGAACTGTCTTTTCCCCCTGATATGGCAACCCCTATTGTTGTTATTCCATTATTAAAATGCACCTGCTTGCGTATCTCCTGTTTGAACCTTCTTTCGACACTTTCCACAAAATGAAACTTGCAAAGTGCGGATCCTGTCGGTCTGCTTTCAAAAACCGCTACCTGCTCACACTTAGAACATCTCATCACTCATTCTCCATATACTCCCCAATGAGATGCCTCGAATTTTCCCTCTTTTCTTTTAGCTCCAGAAGGAACTGCTTCATTAATTCAGACGCCTCATTCTTACATGAACCACACAGTCTTGTGCCTGATTTGCACTCTTCCTCAACCCTTTTCAGGTCCTTATCTTCCTTTGATAGGTGGTACATGTAAAGCTCGAAAACAGGGCATATATAGGGATTTCCACCGAGCTTCTTCTGTTCTTCCACATTTTCCCTTCCCCCGGTAAGTGCCCTCTTGATCTTCTTCTCGGCCTCTTCCGGTAGCTCATTTAGTGATATGGTTGAGTCTGGAACTGATTTACTCATTTTTCCTCCACGAATCCCTGTCTCGAGCCTCATGATCATTGATGATGGTGCTATTGTAGTGTTTCTGTTCAGGCTTCTTTCCATTCTTGAGATTAACAATTCCAGATCGTACATATCGTCCCCAAAGTTATCAACTTCAACTGTCCTGTATTTTACATTTTTTCTCCTGATTTTGAAGTTGAGTTTTTCCGCAATTTTATCAATTATCTGGAAAAATGGTTCAGGAGGCTCGTTACCGCCTATGGAAAACATGAGGCCATTTTCATGTTTTCTCACCTTGATAATATTCATTCTTCCGCTTATATCCCTTGTGAGTCTTATGTGCGGGTCCTGATCTGCCCCTACTGGAACTATGGTTGGAATTGGCTCTCCGTAAATTTGTGGACTCAGTATATCGGATGCCTGAACAATGGGAGAGTTCACCTCAAGCATCCTCTTTGACTCATCAAAGCCATAGATGGCTTTCATTTCAGAAAAGGATATTTCCTTTGAGAGTATGAATGCAAATTTCTGGACTTTTGAATTTGTGGACTGGAAATAGAAGTGGCACTTCTTGAGTCCAAGAGCTATGTAGTTAAGAAGGAAATTCTCTATTGCTATGGTTCTGGCCCTTTCAAGAGATATGTTTCTTGTTGCATATGATTCTAGATCTGCAACTGCAATGTGAACTTCTGCACCCTTCTTCTGGAAATAGATCATCTGCTCTATTATGGCCTTGCTGCCCAGATGCATATCTCCTGAAGGCATCAGTCCAGTCATGGCCGCGAATCTATCCTTTCTTTCAATAGCCTCATTGATTCTCCAGAAGTCTCTCTGGCCCACTATCAGGTTCCTTCTAGCCAGTGTGTTATCACTGAGCTCAAAATTAAATGGCTCTATCCCAAACTCTTCCCGCATTTTTTTATAATCCTTCACCTGGAAGGATCCCCAGGGATCGAGATTTGAATCCACTTTTACCAGCTCAGATTAGCCCCATTTTCTTTGCAACCAGATAGCCAGCCACTATATCCTCAAGTCCAATGCCCATTGTTTTGAATACTGATCTTCTTGCCTGAATTGGGCCTTCCCTTATAAAATCCTTAAGTTCCATAAGTTTTTCTGAACCATTCACATCCTGAATTTCCGCAGACTCAAGCATCGCCTGCCCCATATGTTCAACAATAACAAGATCGGAAGATTTCATTACATCGCTGCTGGCTTCCCTCCTGTTTAGAAGATTTGCTCCAACAAGATTAATGTGATAATATTCCGGTACATTCTTCTCTGTTATTACAGGGTCCTTTGCATTGGTCACACTGTTAATCACATTATAATTCCTGAAATTGTTTGCATTTCTTTCCACTTTTATGTCCATGGAAAGTTTCTCACCCATTTTTTTTGCAAATTCCTCAGCGTGTGCAGCTGTCCTTGAATAAACAGCAGCCTCATCAAGATCGAGTGCGATCTTCATTGCCTCCAGCTGTGTCTCTGCCTGGTATCCTGAACCTATAAGAAGGAAGTTAGCCTCTGATTTACGGTCCTTAAGCAATCTTCTTGAAACAATTCCTGGAAGAGCACCTGTTCTCATCTGCCCGAGTCGGTTTGCCTCTATAACAAAGAAATTCTCAGGATCTTCTGTCAGGGAAAACATTACGACAAATTTTGCACCGTTTACGCCCGCAACATAGGTCTTCAGTCCTGCGATCCCGTATTTGTCTATGTAAGCTGGCATTGTATTCAGGAATGCACTACCTGTAAACAGCCTATCTCGGGGGCTCGCGTCAGCCCTGCCCTCGCCATATTCAACGAATGCATCTTCCAGTATATCCATGAGCTCCTTCATTCTCAGGTTATTCTCAACATCCTTTTCAGTTATGAATTTCATATTTATCTTTCCTCCAGATTTTCCTTAATTATTTCTGAGATATCTCTTACCCTTATCTTGCTTTCTACATCCATGGTTCTTGATGCATCCTCCAGCATTGCCGTGCAGAATGGACAGGCCACTGCAACTGTACTGGCTCCTGTTTCCAGTGCCTGTTTCATCCTTATTTTGCTTATTGAATCCTCTTTTTCAACCTTGTACCAGTAGTTTCCACCGCCACCGCCACAACAGAAGCTCTTGCTTTTGCTTTTTTCCATTTCCTTGAGCTTTGATGTGCTGTCAACGATCAGCCTTGTATTATCATATTCACCGTTGATCCTGCCAAGATAGCATGGATCATGAAGTGTCACAGTTTCACTGTTGTTTCTTACCTTGATTTTTTCTTCCCGTATGAGATCAGCCAGTGCTTCTGAATGGTGAACCACTTCCGCCTTTAGGCCGAATTTGGGGTACTCATTCCTGAATGTGTTCATGCAATGCGGACAGGAAGTTATTATCTTTTTTATTCCATATTTGTTGAATGTTTCTATATTCTGGAGAACAAGTTCCTGGAATCTCCCCTCCTCTCCCATCCGTCTTGCTGTTTCGCCATTGCATTTCTCCTCTGAGCCAAGAAGACCGAAATTCACGCCTCCTTTCTTCAGGAGGTCTATTACATCCCTAGCGACCTTGTTATATCTTGGATCAAATGCCCCCATGCATCCCACCCAGTAGACTGTGTCCATTCCTTCTTCCATCTTCCTCCCATACTGAAGCATTGAATCCCTGTCTGAGTTGTTGTTTCCAAAGGGATTCATGGTGTTTCCAAGATTGTTCAGGTATGTTGATGTCTCCTTGGATAGCTTATTGTCCATTACAAGAGTCCTTCTCGCTTCCAGATTGTATGAATGTGGATCTATGAGGACAGGGCATTCTTCAACACATGCCTGGCATGTGGTACATGACCAGGCTGCATTCTCACTGATTATCCCGTCAATCATTGGTGTGTCGCCGTTCCAAAGTGCCCTCTGTATATTCTGAACCACTACTCTGGGATCAAGATCTGTGCCAGATGAAACTGCCGGGCAGGCCCTCTCACATCTACCGCAATCTGTGCATGCTATTGCATCAGTTTTCTCGAAATAGCTAAGATCCATTATTGTTTTTGCCCCTACCTTGAAGTCAAAATTGCCTGATTCCAGTGCTTCGGACAGAATGAATGGAGTGGACATTTCTCCCCTTTTTTTTTCAGGGTGAATCCCGATCCCAACAGCTGAATAGAACATGTGTGACAGTTTTGAGAATGGAAGGTAAGCTGCAACCCCGAATGCAGTCAATACATGTGCAAACCAGAATATCCTGTAAATTTCAATGCCAAAGTTTCCAGTCACTCCCATTGGCGCATAAATGTAGCTCAGTGGCCATTCAACAAACCTGTAGACATCAAAACTCTCCCTGTACAGGGCAATCTTTAGGGCACCGAGGAAAAAGCCTTCCAGTGAAAGTATAAGTAATCCTGCTATTATTATGAAATCCTGAGTTATTGTATCCAGAGGCACCTTTTTCCTTATCCTCCTGAAAAGTGCAAGTAACAGTCCTGCTACCAGGAGCACTCCTCCAAAATTGGCCCATACCTCAAAATTAAGGTAGAAATCACCTGTAAGTATACCGAATCCCAGGATTGTCTTCAGAATATCATGGGAGAGGGCGATAAGTGATGTTGCAATAAAAAGTATCAGGATCCCGTAAAAGATCATCAGATGCATTATGCCGGCATACATGTTCTTTATGTTCTTTCTGTGAAACGCACCATAATTAAGGATCTGCGCGATGAATCTTCTCAGGTTTTTAAGGACATATTTTATCGCAGGAATTAGGGTTATTCCTGCCTTTCTGTACCTTATGTAGAATTCTGCAAGAACAAATATCAGGACTGCGAAGGAAAGCACATAATCTGCAATCAGTTCGCTTTCGGGTATGAATACCAGAGTTGGGCTGGTTACGACGACCATATCTATAGCCTATAATTGTAATTTATATAACATTGTCTGAAAGTCGATAGTGTTTAAATTGAATAATGATACCCTGTATATTTATGGAACCGGTATCTTTTTGTATTGATGGAGAGAGTATAAAAGTTTCAAGATGCAATAGGGTTTATTTTCCATCCGAAGATACCTTTCTCCTACTTGAAACATTGAGTCCGGAGGGAAAGTGCCTGGAAATAGGAAGTGGAAGCGGGCTGATTTCCATAGTACTTGCAAGGAAGGGCTATTCCACAATTGCATCTGATATAAATCCAGATGCTGTTAAATGCACTGAATTGAATTCATCCCTCAATGACGTAAAAGTTGAAGTCCTGCTTTCTGATCTGTTTGATGGAATAAATGGCAGTTTTGACACGATTATATTCAATCCGCCTTATCTTCCGGGAGATGGAGAAGAGGAAGAAATTGAGGAAAGTGAAATGTGGTATGGAGGCGAAGACGGACTGACAGTAATAAGGAAATTCCTCGCCGGACTCCCTGAACACCTCAATAGAGGTGGAAGATGTTATATGATTCTCTCTTCCCTTACTGATATAGATGGCCTGAAAAGAGAATTCAATACCTACAGCTTCGAGGTTCTGGGAGAGAGAAGTTTCTTCATGGAAAAAATCTTTGCCTATTCCCTTTCACTTATCTGAATGTTACGGTAAAAATTCTTGATTTCGCTGTAAAATGTTGTTTCGAATCTATCTATGGTATAGATCTCATTGAAATTCTCGGAAAGAAATTCAGTTATGTTATCCATCTCCTCCATGCTTTCTCCGAATACGGTTAATGTAAGTGTGTGAGGATAGTTTCCGAAATAGATAAGGTTGTCTTTTATCTGCTTCCTTGATCTGAACCACTTTATGTATTGACCCGTATCATCTTCCGGTACCATTATTGATATCTGCTTCGTTATAATATTTGGGATTTTCTTGAAATTGAATATTACCTTCCCCTTCACGAACCTGTTTTCAACAACCGTGTCCAGACTTTTTCTTGCCCTCTTTCTCGAGTAGTTAAGTTCGTCCGTTATCTCTTCAGTGGAAAAATTCTTTACGCTCTTGTATGCTATGCAGTTTACCAGACGTATCTGGCTTTGTGTGGGGGTTGTGTTCACTTCAGAATATGGAAAATAGTTCATCAGCTTGAATTCAAGATCTGACTCATGAAAGGCATTTCCAATTTCATCCAGGTTTTCCATTAGATGATCCTCATTTGATATGAACTGGATATGGCCTATCTCACTGTAATTTTCAACTCCCTGGCTTTCCCTCTTCTTCTTCAGGTAGTTGGATGAGTGAAGTATCTCAACGAATGGCAGTTCCCCTAGCCTGTGCTCAACGTCCTTCAGGTACTCAAATGGCAGGATTGCCATAAGGTAATATCTCCTGAGTCCCCCTGGAAAAATTTCAGGCATGATCAGCATATCCTTTATGTACTCCTTTTCGAAGATCAGGTTCCACATCTTGTAGGATGAATTGGCGGAAATGTTTATTTTTCTTGCAATCTGGTATGGTGAGGGTATTGATTTTATAGTGTTTTCCCCATCCTCTGGCCATGAGGAGATTGCCTTCAAATATGATGATAAAAGCCTAACATTATGAAGCATGATAACCACTATGGATTTACTTAAAAATCCTAAGTATATAAATATAATTATATCTGTGCCCACTATACCAGCTTTTTAAAAAGGATTTATCAGAATTGCACTGATAGGGGAAATTACTGGAAAGTTAATCTAAAAATCGTCGGAATGGATATTTCGCTGCTATGAGAAACGATTGAATGCTTGAAAATCTGTCCTGATTATAGAAACCAACTCACTCATGAACTGAATTACATCTTCATTTTATATGGAAGTCATAAGAGTCGAATAATTTTAATACCACACTTTACTTTTATTTCATATATGATACTGAGCAGATTCAGGCCACCTTCATTCAAAACATGCATAATCAGGTTCAGAATCAGTGAGGAACTTCTGGAGCCATCACAAAGAGCAAAGCTTCGCGGGATATGTTATGTAAACAACGGATCATATGTTTCCAGCATAAGAAAGAGGAAGGAAAGCGATCTTGATTACAACTTCTTTGTGTCAAAATCGAGAGTTTCAGAGGGAAAGTACTATTATTTTTGCAGGATATATTCTGGAAAACTGGTAGAGAATCTAAATAGGCTGTTTGAAAATCAAACCATGATTAATGAATATGCAATATTCTTTGACGGAGCAATCCATATTAGGTTCTCCTTCTATGAGAAGTATTCACAAATCGTTTCAAATTTCATAAAGGAAAATTATGAAAATGGTATTGAAGTTGTATATCTCGGAAGTTTTACCAATGTGGATACAGAAATGAAGAGTGAGGGTCTTGGACTTAAGATCATAACCCTCAGAATGGAAGTGCCAGATTACCTTCTTGACACAGACCCAAGTACCTCTGTAAAATGGATCAGGTTCATCAGGAATTTTAACTCTGAAAATTTCAACTCCCTTTATTTAATTGATGACAGCGGAATGAACCACATTCCTTCCATGTTCAAACCTGTTGATGCCACCATTGGGCTGTATGAGGGGGAAACAAGCAATGAAATAATCCAGAAGCTTGAAGGAATGATAATAGAGACAGGCCTGAGGCCTGTTATAAGTACAAATGAATTTGATGGAAAATACCTCTGGCTTGAATACTTTGTCATTGAGAGGGACCTCACAAGCATTATCAGGATTATGGGGGACCTGATAGAAAGTAATTCAGACTGGAAAGGATTGATTTTTAAGATTAATAGCGCTTCTGATGAATGATGAAAATAGTAGGAATAGCAGCAATGTCAACCGGGTCCGGGAAGACCACAGCCACGGGAGCCATTCTTTCCGCAGTACCTAACAGCATACAGATCAAGATTGGGCCGGATTTTATTGATCCCCTGATTGAATCTAAAATTACTGGGAAACATGGATACAATCTGGATAGATGGCTGCAGGGCAGAATTGAGAAAAGCATTGTTGGACTTGCGGCTGAAAAGGCAGATTTTGCAGTTGTGGAAGGAGTTATGGGACTTTATGACAGCGGGGTTGGAAAGGAGTTCAGCACTATTGCATACTTTGAAAGGCTGGGAATCCCATACATCCTTGTTGTTGACATGTTCAAGTGGGCAGAATCAATATACTATGCTGCAAAGGGCTTTATCAGGAAGAACTGTCTTGGAGTGATCCTTAATAACTATGCTGGAGAACGACATCTCAAAATGGTTGAAGATGTCTTTCTGTCCCATGGTGTCAGGGTTATAGGAAGAATACCTCACAGGGAGGAATTCAGCATGCCTGAAAGGCATCTCGGCTTGAATCTTGATCAGGATGGGAAAAAACTGATTCAGAGGTCCAGGGAAATAGCAAAATTTATTGATCTTTCATTCATGGAACAGCTACCCGAGATTGCCGGTGCAAATTTCGTAAAGAAATCGAATGGTTCAAAGAAAAACGTCTATATTGCCAGGGATGATGCATTCTGCTTTTACTATGAAACATCCATGGATTTTTTTTCAAAGAGGCATAATGTACGGTTTTTCTCCCCATTAAATGATGAGGTGCCAGAGAAAGCAGATATGATATACATAGGTGGTGGGTATCCAGAACTTTTTGGAGAACGGCTGGAATCTGCATTTAAACTGAAGTCTTTCCTTAAGGACTATGTTGAAAATGGAGGTTACCTATACTCTGAATGCGGTGGGACAATGTTCATGATGGACTCCATGGAAAATAATGGGAAAAAATATGACATGGCTGGAATCTTCAGGGGAAGCACATGGATGGAAAAACGCCCTGTGCTGAATTATACGAAGATCGTCAGTGAAAAAGGCAGCCCTTTCTACAGGAAGGGACAGGTGATTAAAGGACATGAGTTCCATTATGGAAGAATCAAAACGGAGGATCGAATGACCATGAAGATGATCAGGGGAAGCGGAATTGACGGTTACGATGGCATAACAAGGAAAAATGCCTTTGGAATGTACACACACGTAGATTTCATGCGTTATGGCAACAGCATGAAATGGGAAGAAAAGTGATTTGTTTTCTTACTGAAAGTGTTCTTTTGATATCAAACGTATGTGAGATAGTCCTTATGCTTATCTGATTTTCCCTGAACCAGATTGAAATATGTTTCTCTGACGTTCTTGGTCACAACGCCGACCTTTCCATCACCAATGGTTATTCCATCAATATTGAGTATGGGTGTTACCTCTGCAGCTGTTCCCACAAAGAAAGCTTCATCAGCTGTATACAGTTCTTCCCTATGTATGAATCTTTCAATTACCTGCATCCCATTCTCCTTCATGATTTCAATTATTGTGTTCCTCGTTATTCCAAGAAGAATCTGACTATCCCTTCCCGGTGTTAAAAGTGCTCCATCCTTTACTATGAATATATTCTCCCCGGGACCTTCTGCAACATAACCATCTCTGGATGTGAGTATGGCTTCGTCGAAACCTGAAGCTTTGGCTTCCTTCATGGCTATTACAGAATTCAGGTAATTTCCGCTTGCCTTTGCCTCTATAGGCAATATGGCAGATTCCATCCTGTGCCACGACGATACCTTGCATTTGAGGCCGGTATCGGCTGCAGAAAAATACTTTCCGAAGGCAAATGCTCCGATGTAAACGCTGATCTTCTTGCCAGCTGTTCCCACACCAACACTGTGGTCATCATAAAAAGCGAAGGGCCTTATGTAACATGACTTGAGCTTGTTTCTTCTTACGACTTCTATTATAGCCTTCTCAATATCATCCTCTGTGAAACCAAGATTCATTCCATATATCTTTGCAGTGTTAAAGAATCTCTTAACATGTTCCCTGAGACGAAATATTTCAGTTCCCTTTGGTGTTTCATATCCCCTTATACCCTCAAAAATTCCGCTTCCGTACTGGAGAGAGTGGGTCATTATCGGGACGACTGCCTTCTCTTCATCTATAAAGCTACCGTTTAACCATGATATTTTTTCATCTGTCATGCTGTGTCTTATATTAATTTTATATTAAACACTTTATTACCTTATATATTAATATAACTATAATCTAATATATATTGCGAAATTCTGCTTGTTAATGAAATTCTCTGGGCCAAAAGGTTTCTTAAATATGATAATCATCTAGACCATGCGGAATGAATACAGAGTTTTACCTGATCCTGATTTCCATAACACTTGCGGTCCTCCACATGATTGCCCCTGATCACTGGATACCTATTTCCATATTATCTGCAAAGAGAAGATATACTGACGGTAAAACTGCAACTTACGGTCTTTTCATAGGGATAACTCATGGCATACTGTCAACAATCCTTGCTCTGTTGGTTGCTTTCCTTGGAATAAGCATCATAGGGTATGACAGGATAAAGATAGGATCAATCGTTCTTCTAGTGCTGGTGTGCCTTTACATACTGTTGAATATAAGGAAAGAAGTGCATGAAACTGAAAAAATAGAAAACACCAGTCTTCTGGTCAGCTTCATTCCTGATCCTGCATTTTTACCAATTGTGCTTGCAGCAACAGTTTTTGGTGGATTTTTCATAGGAATGATTAGCGCATTGTTCATAGTTTCAGGTGGGATTTCACTGATGATTATTTCATTATTTGCAAAGAAAGGCATGCTCAAAGGCCTGGAAAAGATAAAACCAACTAATGTAGACTATATAATTGTCGTTGTCCTTGCCTTCACAGCTTTTTTCATTTATTTCACGTAATTGAAGGATGTGGGAAAAACGAAACCACTTTTTCTATACTATTTTAAGCGATTAATGGGACCTTCCTACTGCTAATCCATTAATATAGAATGACGCAATTATATCAACAGAAGTATAAGAGGTAAGTTACAATGAGAAGGAAAAAATTTGTAGTTACTATTTTGGCTATTATGATAACCATAGTATTTGTTACAGACGGTGCTGTGGTAATAGCTGGAGCCTATGGTAATTCAGCAAACGCTACTGATATGGATCATCCATCTTACTATGTCGGAACCTTTTCATTGATGAATGCTTCTAAAAACAATGCAAGCACAGGTCACATAGAGTATGTGGGGAGCTTATATCACTGTGACAGGAGCAGCGAATATACACATCTCAAGCTAAACGTATATGTATATGTAAATCTAAGTGATTCTACTATGTTTTATATAATATGTGCTGCTATAAATGCTGTAGGTGGTTCAAATATTGCAAGTGGAGTTTCTGCTCCAAACGGTACTTCAATTTATGCATCAACCGGAAGTTGGCTTGAGATGGTAGGAGGATGCCAAATACTGAACCTGGACAACGTTGTCACCCTGCCTAAATCGGCCAGTAATCAAATTTCATCCATAATACGCAACCAGTGTAACCCGAACTCCGAGAGTCATGAGATATTGTCAGGATCTAATTTAATAGGTTACAGAGGTCAGTGGTGTATTAAAGGACAAACATATTACCAGTTCGAGATAATAGTGGAGCAGAAAATCCAAATTGGAGGAAAGATAAGTGGACACATAGAGGTGGGAGGTTATACATCTTATTACAAACCAGGAGCATTTGGCATAGGCAAGACCCTCGAACTCAGTTATTCAGCCATTTCTGAAAATATAGAATTCAACTCAGGCCTTTTGCGATAGAAAACAGCACCGGGACATCCATTACAGCAAATTCGTCATACTCCATATCGTAAAAATAGAAAAAATATAACTTATTTTAGATTTTGAATTTGATTTACTGCTTGAGAGCAGCAACAAGCTTGGGCACTACCTGGAACAGATCACCTACTATGCCATAGTCACATTCCTGAAATATGGGTGCCTCCTTATCCTTGTTTACAGCAATTACTATCTTTGAGCCTCTCATTCCCGCAATGTGCTGTATCTGGCCGGAGATTCCAAGGGCTATGTATACCTTTGGTTTCACCTTTTTACCGGAAAGGCCGACCTGCCTCTCCTCGCTGAGCCATTTATAATCAAGGCACACAGGTCTTGAGCCAGATAATTCACCATGTACTGCATCTACAAGAGGTTTTATCTGATCTACAGCTTCCTTTTTCCCGATGCCCCTTCCTATGGAAACAAGAATTGAAGCGGATTCAATATCCGTTCCACTCCTGTCTTTCTCCATTTCCTGATCTATGGAAAGTGCAGAATTCTCAAGATCCAGGGATGAAACCTGGCTCTTTGACTCTACTTTTTTGGGCTCAAATGAACCTGGTTGAACTGTTATTACCTTTGACCTGCTTTCCTCCTCAAGAATTGTCTTGCCTCCGAAGAAGAATCTCCTGGTCCTGATGTTATCCCCTTCCATCTCAAATTCAAAGACCTCCGTAACTACAGTGGACTTGAGTGTTGCTGCTATCATTCCTGCAATATCTCTTCCAAGGGGTGAACTGGAAATAAATATCCTGTCAAATTTGGATATGTCAATACTGTTGAGTGCCCTGAAAGTATTGTCTCCCATCGGCCTACCTTTCAGCACGAAGATCTCTTTAATTCCGTATTCAATGCATTTCGTTTCCTGACCTTCAAGTGTAACACCATATACTTCTCCCTTATCCCTGAGTTTTGTGGCCAGTCCTCCCATATTTGTTCCATCTTCTGAAAATAACAGAAACTTCATTTTATTTCACCTCTTATTACCTTTGAAATCTCAGATACACCCTTATCCATGTCATCAAAAATCAACCTCTTTCTGTCACTCTTTGGGGCAAGGTTGCTGATTATCCTTGGTGTTTCAAAGTTCCCAGCCGGTGCCGGAACAGTGTTTATGGGTTTCCTTCCAGCTGCCATTATCTGAAGAACGGGAGGAAGCCTTGGCTGATTTATTTCCTGGGTTACGGAAACAATGCATGGTTTTCCGGCAGATATTATTTCATCCTTCTCGTCGAGGACTCTCTTTATCCTTATCCTTTCTCCTTCCACTGACACGCTGACTGCGTTGCCCAGAAGCGGCATGTTCAATTCTGTGGAAAGGAGTCCCGGGAGCAAACCTGTGTAAGAATCCGCTGACTGATTTCCGAGTATCACACAGTCAACACTTCCGAGTTCCTTTATCTTGCTTCCTAAAACTGAAGCTGTGTAGGCTGGGTTATTTCCCTTATACCCAGTTATTATGAACCCTTCATCAACACCCATTGCGTAGGCCTCCTTCATTGCTGAGTTTGATTTTTCTGTTCCAAAAATGATTCCTGTTACCTTTCCTCCATTCTTTTCCTTAAGTTGCACTGCAGCCTCAATGGAGTTCTTGCTCAGGTTCTCAATCCTCAATGGTATGTTCTGAGTGAGTGGTTCACCAGTATTTGGATCTGTCTTGAGCTGGTCTATATCTATTATCTGTTTGATTAAAACAACTATATTCATTGCCATATCGATCACTCCTGTTCCCTATTGTTTTCAAGGTAAATATTTCTTACCTGCTTTAAACAGCTGGTAATTTTTTGATAATTAATGAATGTGTCGATTTCGTATGTCGATATCGAAAATATATTTATGTTAAATATGTATATGGCTCATGGTGAAATAGTGAATAACGACTCGGTTCATATAATAGATTTCAAGAGAAGTGCGTTCTCAAGGTCAAGACCCCAGGATCCAGAGAGGGACATGCTTAACTCAATGAGAATGGATGAGGTGCTGGGACATCTTATAAAAGATACAGTATCCAGAAATGGAATCAATACAGATGATATTGATGATGTGATAACAGGGTGCGCTATCCAGGCTGATGAGAACTGGACATATGGTGGAAGACATCCAGTGTTCATGGGAGGGATGCCTTTCAATGTACCAAGTATGTCGCTGGACAGGGCATGTTCGTCATCACTCAATGCAATTTCAATTGGCGCAATGGAAATAATGACTGGAAACTCCAGGATAGTACTTGCAGGTGGAATGGAACATATGACTCATGTACCACTAAGCAACAATCCCCACGTGAAGCCAAACATGAAACTCATGGTCAGACCTGAATTCATGAAATACCAGATGAATATTTCATACAACATGCTTGCAACTGCTGAAAAACTGGCTGCATTGAGAAACATAGGAAGGGATGAGATGGATGAATATGCCTATGAGAGCCATGTGAGAGCAGTGAAGGGTATAGAAAGTGGTTTTTTCAAGGAAGAAATACTTCCACTGGAAGTTGAGAATGATGGTAAAACAGTGATTTTCGACAGAGATCAGGCAGTAAGGAAGGATGCAACTCTGGAAGGTATGAAGAAACTAAAGCCAATTCTGAAGGAAGATGGTGTTATAACAGCAGGGAACTCATCTCCCCTGAATGCAGGTGCGTCTCTTGTTGCTCTTGCAAGTGGAGATAAAGTCAGGGAATATGGCTTCAGCCCAATGGCCAAGATACTGAGCTTCGGATGGGCTGGAGTGGACCCGTCAATAATGGGCGAAGGTCCTGTACCGGCAACGAAAAAGGCTCTCGAAAGAGCTGGTCTCAAGCCCGATGATATTGATCTTTGGGAAATCAACGAAGCCTTTGCAGTCGTTGTACTTAATGCCATGAAAGCCTTTGACATACCGAGGGAGAAGGTAAATATTTATGGAGGAGGAATTTCCATAGGCCACCCTCTTGGAGCAACAGGTGCAAGAATAGCTGGAACACTGGCGAGAGAGTTAAAGGAGAAAGGTAAGAGATATGGAGTTGCTACCCTCTGCGTTGGAGGAGGGCAGGGATATTCCATTGTTGTGGAGGCTGAGTGAATGAATTTTGATCTGGACAAAGATCTTGAGGAATACAGAAACAGGGTTAGGGAGTTCTCTCTAAAGGAATTTGGAAACGAAGTTGCATCAAAATATGATCTGGAAGAGAAATATCCTGATGAATTGAGACTGAAAGCCCTCAAGGAGGGAATTATAGATTTTTCTAACCCGTGGAAAACCATGATAGGAATAGAAGAAATGTGCCGTGTGGACCCTGGTCTTGGTATTTCCGTAACAGTACCCTATTTTGGAGCAGAGGTGTTGATGCTTCATGGGAGCGATTACCTGAGGGAGAATTATCTTGGTAAGGTGGCTGCTGGAAAGAAAATAATGGGACTGGGAGTAACAGAACCGGGAGGAGGAAGTGATGTTGCTGGACTGAAGACTGTTGCCAGGAAAGAGGGTGATAAATATATCGTGAATGGATCGAAAATGTTCATAACGAATGGGACCCTGGCTGACTTTTTCGTGATGCTTGTCAGGACATCTCCACCTGATGACCCTCAGAAGAGGCACAGAGGGCTGAGTGTGCTTGTCGTTGAAAGAGCATTCAAGGGATTTGATTCCAACAAACTTACTGGAAAACTGGGGGTAAGGGCTACAAACACAGGGGAACTCATATTGAATAATGTTGAGGTTCCAGTCGCGAATCTTGTAGGTGAAGAGGGCAAGGGGTTCTATTACATAATGGAATTCTTCAACATATCAAGGATTTTCGTTGCTGCGCAATCCATAGGCATTGCACAGGGAGTACTTGACAGGACCACTGAGTACCTAAAGAAACTGGAAAGGGATGGAAAATATGTTGGGGAGGAGAGGAAGTTCAAGCTTGCTGAAATTGCAACTAGAGTGGAGGCTTCCAGACTCCTTATGTACAAGGCCGCAAGCTTCCTCTTCAATTACACACCAAACCCTACGCTTACCAGCATGGCTAAGGGTTATGCTTCAGAAACGGCAAGTTTTGCAGCTGAAACAGCCATGGAGATCACGGGGCAGACCGGACTCAACAGTGAGATTGAAAGATTCTTCAGGGACTCCAAGATAATGGAAATCTGGGAAGGAACAAGTGAAGTGGAGAAGATAGTTATATCAAGAATGATTTTGAAAGGTGATTAGAATGAATGAACAGGCTGAATTGATGAGGGAGACGGTTAAGGAATTTGCAGATAAAAACCTGAAAGATCTGGCATTGAAAGTTGAAAGGGATGGTATTCCAGAGATCATAAGGGAGAAGATGATTGAACAGGGATTCCTTGGCTCAAATCTCAACACAGAGATGGGTGGTGCTGGACTTGATCCACTGAGCCACAGGCTGATGTTGTTTGAACTGGCAAAGGTATCTCCTTCAGTTGCAGCATATATTTTCTTCCACAACGATCTTGTCCTGAGACTACTTTCAGACAAAGGAAAAAAAGAACTGATCAAATCAGTAATAGATGGGCACGATTCCTATGCAATATCCATATCAAGATTGACTGATGATGATGTTGATGATAGAGGGAACGGAATCCTGAAGAAAGCCATGAACAACAGGTCCAATAGATATATTGATCTTACAGATGACGACTCTGTGTTTACAGGCAGTGGTGTTGCTGAACAGGTCAAGGGTTTCAAGCCCCTGGGTATGAGAGGCATTGGAGTCTGCGATTTCAGACCTTCAAACAGGGAAGAGATTGGGAAGAAGTCTGATCTGGAAACTATTCTTGTCCATTCATCTGATGATATCAGTGCAATTTTTCTCGGGATAACAGATGGGGCACTTGACAAGGCTATTGAATACACTAAGGTTAGAAAGACTTTCAACGAACCACTGAAGAATTATGAACCGGTGGCTTTCAGAATTGCGGAACTAAAGTCAGAACTTGAAATACTTAAATTTGCCCTGTTTGCAGAAGATGCTGATGAAATGAGAATGCTGATGCTCAAGGATTTATCAGCTTCCCTGGCAAGGAAGGCCACTAAATATGCACTCCAGTTCCATGGTGGTTACGGATATCTGGAAGATTTCGGAGTGGAGAAATACTACAGGGATTCGGTTGCACTCAATGCAATCATTTACAGGCCGGTTGAGGACAAGAGATTCCTTGCAACAAAAATCTATGATGGTAAATCAGGGTATATCTGATTCCACCAATTTGCTCTATTTTCAAGATTAACCTTGAAATTGACCTCAAATAACACATTTAACATTTATATATTCAACTTCTTGTAATTTTTTGCCACAAACAGTATAAGGAAATAAAGTATGATTGAAAGTAAAACTGCTGCCAGCATTATGAGTGAAAATGCGCTGTTGTTAAAATATACGTCAACAATAAAAAGTCCTACAACAGCCGCACCTAACTGGGCTAATAGGGCCATGAATGTTAGTATGGAGAAAATAAGCCCGTATTTGATTGATATCATGGAAAGATACAGACTCCATATTATCAGGACCAGACCTATGACTCCGTGAAGAAATAGAGGTATGCTGCTTCCCGAGAATATAAAATGAAATGTGTTGAGCAGCCCTCTGGTTCTGCCTGATGTGCTGAGCGGAGAGCTAATAGTAAAAGCCGAAATTATACCTGTTACAAACTCGAGTGCGAGAATGAATAAGGCGATTTTTGTCATTTTTCTAAGATAGAGAAAATTTGCCTCCTCCATTATCTCCATGGAATAACCATTGAACTGCATTACATAATAATATGCAATATAATTTTAGATTGATGTGCTCCCCTTATCTTTTGGACACATCTTTATTATAGAAATTAAATTATTAAACTTAAACAGAAGCTTTTCTAAAACATAAAAGTGGCAATGGTATATATCAACAATATATATATATATATATATAATAAAGTTGTTTCATTAACATGGATCAAAAAATAAAAGTTATTGTATCTGTTTTGATTACATTTGCAATGATATTCGGTGGGCTAATGACATTAATGCAATCTCCTGAAGATCAAAACCATTCAATATGGAAAGAAAGGGAAAAATCAGTTGGGAACCAGATGGTCATGTCTTATGTGGAATCCGTAAAGGATAACAATCTAAGTGACAAAATGTCCTTCGGGTTCTATCAGTGGCTTAACAAAAGAGGATTGACCATAAAAAGGGTCTTAGACTGCCCATCTAACATATTATTGAAAGACTTTTTGACTTTTATTGGAGAAAGCCCTTATTACAAATCTTTATTTAAAAAAATAACACTGAAAGAGGAAAGGGCTTTTCAAAAGGAAAATCAGAGAGAAATGAAAATATTTTTATCGAGGTTAGAAAACAATACACTGAGAAAATTTAAGCTTCAAA
>JAMDCG010000051.1 GCA_023489425.1 Thermoplasmatota archaeon | reverse complement strand
ATTACCTGGTAATCTGGTTCCTTTCCAGGGTCTTCTGAAACCCATGCATATACTACCTTTCCAGTCTTATCAAGTATAAATACAGATCTTTTTGAAACATCCAGCTTTGGAAGACCTATAAAGTTCTTGTGGACTATACCATATTCAGTGATTACATGTTTTCCGTGATCACTGAGAAGATCAAAGTTTAGATTGTTTGTTTCTGCAAACTTCGCAAGTGAAAATGGAGTATCAACGCTAATTCCCAGGACCTTTGCCTTCATATCATTGAATGCCGCCATAGAGTCTCTGAATGCGCACATTTCCTTTGTGCAAACACCCGTAAATGCTCCTGGGAAGAATGCAAGAACTACGTTCCCTCCTCTAAACTCCGATAACTTTCTAACCTTGTTTTTTGCATCTGGCAATTCGAAATCTGGTGCCATATCTCCGACTTTTACTACCATTTTCTCACCAGTATGATATATGAGAATGATATTTAAGTTTAATATGAAAGCTATTTCATTATTATCAGGTGGAAAAGATTCATTTCTTTCCACAGTTATAGCTCAGGAACAGGGTCTAGAGGTAGTATGCTGTGTAACTGTCGAGCCTGTAAAGTATTCTGAAATGTTTCATGTGCCTAATTACAAAATTGCCAAATATGTAGCAAAATTGATTGGACTTGATACAGTTTTTATTAGCGAAACCAATTTCTATAAAGATTTACTAAGTCTTGCGGAAAAGTTAGGTGCAAGGGCAATAATTAGTGGGGCAATAGCATCAAATTTCCAGAAGACTAGAATAGAAAAGTTCTGTACTGAAAATAACCTTCTATCCTATTCACCGCTGTGGCTTATGGATCAGGAAAATGAATTAAGAAGCGTAATTCTTTCAGGGATAAGACCCATAATAGTGAGCGTTTCGGCGGAAGGCCTTGGACATGAAAATCTTGGGAAGGTGATTGACCAGGACATGATATCTGAACTGATGAAACTGAGAAATAGTTTGAGAATTAACATCGCTGGAGAGGGGGGAGAATATGAATCTCTGGTCATTGGATTTAATAAAAAGATCCTCAAAATTCAAAAATTTGAAGATGTAATGGATGGTTCAATGGCATACAGAAAAATAGATAAAATAGAGCTACAGGATTAAATCCTGTTTTCACTAACTTATTAAATTTTTACCCTCTCGACCTCTATGGCATCCCACGTTGGGTATTCTTCTATCTGGTAAATTTCATAATCAAGTTTTCCCTTAAGATCATCAACGATCCATGGTGCTATCTCAACTCTTCTCTTTATCTTATTTATCTGCATTTCATTCTTGGGAATTCCAATATTTAAAAGTGCCTCAGCCATCTCCTCCACAGGACCGCCCTGAATTATACCCCTTATTATGGTCCCATCCTTTGTAACTATGTCATATGGCTTTGCCACATTTTTTGCTCTCCTCTTAAGACGATTCTTGAGCTGAACTCCATCCTTAAAAGAAGCGGAGCAGTAGTGAACTGTAAAATCAGGATTTTCCTTCACCATATCTATGGCAAGTTTTTGTGAATCTTTCGCACCAGATTCTACATCATTTTTAATTTTGTAGTTCTTGCCAAGAAGATTTTCATAATTCGTTTCTGAGAATTCCAGTTCATTGAGATTAATAAAATCAAGGTCCATTTTCCTGCTGAAATCGATTAATGCTCGTGTGTCCTCAAATCTTCCTGGAAGACTTGGAACCTCGATACCAACACTCATTCCCATATCTCTGGACCATTTTATCCTGTCCTTGAAAATAGAACGGTCCATAACACGCCATATCTCCTCTGGAGGATGGAATCTTATTTCATCAAGACCTGCCTTTGCTACAGTTTCTATAGCTTCCTTGGAACCGCTTATTGTGTATAAATGAATATGATGAGAATCTCCAAATTCCTCCTTCAAAATTTTGATATATTCAGCCGTTCGCTCATAGAACTTTAGTGGATCACCACCCGTGATTCCAGTACCGGTAGCCTGGATCATCTTTGCTTCAAAAATGGCATCTTTCATATTTGCAAGTGGCATTTCATCTGCAAACATCACGTCATTCATCTTTTTTTGTTCTGATAATGGGCAATAAAAACACTTCGCATCACATATCCCTGATACGAAAAGTACCATCTTTGCCCCCTTTGCACACATGGTGCAACCTAATGGTAAATGACCATTGTATACTGACTTCCCGGGAAGACTCTTCATTAAATCTCCATACTAGATGAATATTAAAACATTACATTTAATTCTATTATAACGATGAAATTATATGGTCAGATATCCTCCAGAGTTTTTTGTTCCATGTCAATGAGTGTAGACTCCAGCATTAGATTATTTTGAGAAAGCAACAATATCCGCATTATCCTCAGTAGCTGTGTATTGTTAGTACTTTCAGGCTCTATCAACATTTCATTTTCAGGTATCTCAATGCCTGCCTCCTGAAATGACTTTATGTAATTGAGCTTCTTAGTTGAAAATGACTTTCTGTAATTCCTTGGAAGATCTATATCGCAGAGTTCAAACTCCCTGATGAAAATTGGTCTCTGGAAGGTGTAATAAAGAAATGATAGGCATATATCTCCGTGATTTTCGTTATAGGTATCCTTTATTGCCTTTCCTATCTTGCGGTAAAGGGATACTGTTCCCTTCTGATTCAGTGAATAAACTTTTGCAGGTTTTATTTCCTTGACCTTTAGTGTTTCAGCGTCCACCATTGCGCTGAGATAACCTGCAAGAGTTAAACGGTGCAACTTTAAACCCACCTGATCCAGTTCTTTCTTAATTCCCGAAATTGACTGTTCATCTTTTTTGAGAATCTGAATTATCTGTCCTTGAATGGATTGATTCATCTTATCCCTCCTATCAACTTTTTTGTCTGGTCTAATACCAGGTCACATATTTCTTCCGAAGAACCTGTGAATTCCAGAGGGTTAGACATCTTTTCCAGCTCACTTTTTGAAAATAGACTTCCAAATTCAGATTTCATTAGAATCTCCTGAAGATTTTCAGATGATTCAAAGTACTTCATTGAAACTTCTCTTACCAGTTCATGAGATTCTGTTCTTCCTATGCCCTTTAGTGTGAGCTGTGTTGTCAGGTTTTCTGATATGCACAGGGGTGATGCCAGTAAATTATTTCTCATATTCTTCTCATTCACATACAGGTTTTTGATAATTTTGGATAACTTGTTTAGAATAAAATCTGTAAGAATACATGTGTAAGGCATGGTGAACCTTTCCAGTGCACTGTTTGTAAGATCTCTTTCATGCCATGTGATTGCACCCTCTATCTCAGGTACTGCGAATGATCTTATTATTCTTGAAAGACTGCATACATTCTCTGACTCAATTGGGTTCCTTTTGCTTGGCATGGATGAGGAACCGACCTGGTTTGCCGATTCAAAATATTCCATTACTTCGAAAATCTCAGGTCTCTGAAGGTTTCTTATCTCTGTTCCAATTTTTTCACAGGTCATTGCAATGTTCCCCAGTATCTCAATGAATTCGACATATCTGTCCCTATCAACCAGCTGACCCGTGGCCAGTTCGTAATTAAGGCCAAGCGAGCGCATTGCGTCCTTATTGACATTCATTGCCTCCCTTCCCATTGA
>JAMDCG010000057.1 GCA_023489425.1 Thermoplasmatota archaeon | reverse complement strand
CGCTCTGAAAGAGGTTGAAAATTGCATAAGCATCCAGTAGGTTCATCTTTCTCGATCTTCCCTGATGTCAGCAATTATTTCATCCAGTTCAACTTTGATATAACGGGTCTAACTCTCTTCATTTTCTTTATTAGGGCTTTATTACTCGCTTTCCTGATTTCTTCCTTTACAGCCTTTCTTATAATTTCAGTTGGATTCAAACCAAGTATCTTTAATTCTTCTCTCTCTTCTTCTGAGACCTTGGCGGATACTGTGGTTTATATTTTCGTACTACAAAATATTTTAAGTATATATTAGAATGCTGTATTACCATATATGGTTCAGACTATACTACAAAGAGAACTTACAAACCCGGGTAACATATTCATAACTATCGTACTCACTTAAAACTTTAATCAAAACCCGACCGGTCTACTCTATGAACTTTGCCTGTATTTGGTTTGTTTTAAATTTCTGGTTTTCCTAGTTTTACTCCTTGATTCCAACCAAAGAACATCATCACAGTATTCCCGTTCTCGTCTAATCGAATCGTTTTCAAGCTCAAAAATATCAACTGATCTTCTTGAGAATAATTACAACTCTGCTATTACGATTCCTTTTTCCTTGTCTGAAACCAGGTTTAAAACCTTTAACTTTTCAGGCATGTTTCTATTTGCCCTTATAATTGTCTTCACATAATCACCTTTTCCAATGGCAGTTTATCGCTTAGAGGGAACGTAATGAATCCACGCAACACCTTTCGAGAGAAACGTTTCGTATAGTTTCTAAACAAGGTTGTTCTTTGAAATGAAGAACTCTGTGATCTTCTCTTCAAGTTCATTTTTTGGTTCTATATTAACATCCTTGACTAAACATTACAAACTACGTCAGAGTTACTCAAGAAAGTCCCTCACATTTTTCGCATTTCATATGATATTCCTGATACATACTGTCACATATGATGATTGTGTTTTACCGATATATATTCATTAAAATGAATAGAAATGTGCAAATCTCTATACAAATAGAAAATAATGACTTTTCATGCCTAGGAACTTGCTTTGGATTTCTCTGAGTTCACAAGGACAAAATTATGATTATTTGATGATTTTATCCCCCTTTCCTTAGAAACAAGTTGAAAAAGCAGAGCCTATAAGACAAACCTTTATACTATTATTAACTATAGACATCTATGACCACGTCAACTATTCAGGTCAAAGAGGAAACCAAGAAGACCCTGCAATCCATGAAACTTCATCCCAGGGAAACCTATGAAGATGTAATTGAGAGGATGATTGAGGACCTAAGCGAATTAAATGAAGAGACCATAAAGGAAGTAGAAGAGGCCAGAAAAGAAATAGAATCCGGTAGATTTGTTACACACGAGCAGCTGAAGAAGGATCTTGACCTTTAATGGACTATATAATAATCTGGTCTGTTCAGGCTTCTAAGCAATTGAAAAGCCTTGACCGGTCAATTGCCAAGAGAATTTATGAAAAAGTTGGACAGTTGCGTCAAAACCCGGAAAGATATGTTGAGAAACTTTTTCGATATCCATACTACAGGCTTAGGATTGGGGATTACAGGGTGATTCTTGACATTCAAAAAGAGATGGTTAGAATAATGATTTTGAAAGTCGGACATAGAAGTAGTATATATGACAGATAACATTAGATTCCAAGGTGTTCGCTCAAAACTTTGACAAATGCCGACCGATCCGTTTTCATCAAGCTATATCTCAATAACTTGAATGTCAAGCTTTTTGCATTTATTATACAGTGTTTTGTCAAATGTGACTAAAGGTACTTTTCTCGAATGTGCATCATAAGCTATTATCCAGTCATTGAGATCTCTGAAACTTAGCTTGTTTTCGACCATGAATGCGGATGCCTTCTCCATTATCTTTCCAGATAGCCATGAAACTGTGAAATATTCACTATGCAATAATTCGTCAATCTTAATTCTAACACTTTCATTATCTATTCCGTATCGGGGAAGCACAAAACCAAGTTCAACAATTGACAGTGAGTTCACTATGGGGTCTTCTGACCTATCGATAAACTCTCTTGCACTTTCATGGTGTGGAGAATTCTCTATGGTATCATACACCAGAACATTTGTATCGACAAGCACCGTCATTTGCTCATCTCTTCCCATCCCGCCCTTATCTCACTATCAGCATCCATGGATGAAAGCTTTTCTATTGCCCTGAAGGTTATTCGCCCTCTGCGTTTCCTTGTAGAGTTTACACTATTCCGGAGACGTTGGTTAATGATCTTTGACATATTCTTTGTGCTACCATACTTTTCTATAGATTCTCTGACGATTTCAGCGTAGATTTCTTCATCCAGGTTGATAGTGGTTTTTATCATGAATGTGAATGGTAATACCATATAAACATTTAACGGTAAACTGTCAGTCTTTTAATTAATACGGTTCGCTTATCAAATGCACTATCTTTTTCGTCTGGAAATAATATTTCAAGAATTCGTGTGACATCCTATTCCAGCTTTCGCAGGGAGCTTCCCACTTCAAAGGTTGCTGGTGGAATCTCCATGAATTTGGAACCCCCTGTGTCCGAAGGCACTCTATCTTTCATGCTAAGCCATCTGACTTTACAGAAGCATGCACGATTGAAACAATATGCTGTCCGACCTTTTTCACTTCTGTTTGCGAACACACATCGCAATTTCCCTAAAAAGATAATAGTTTTCGCTACATTTCATCCCCATCTTGCAAAGGTGGAATTCCCGATCGCGTATGCTAAAACTTTAATCCAATCCCAACTGGTCCATAAATACCTGTATTAAGAATTATTCTATCATATTTCATTAATAATCTTAATCCAACTTACTTTATTGAACGCTTTATCGTGATTAAGAATTACTGGTGAATTGAATAACCATGTTCATCACTTTAACTTTCCGGAATAAGGTATACTAGACGAATGGCAATTACAGTTGATATTAATCCAACAATGAAACCGATGTTGTAAATTGTGCCATCAGATGAGCCGAATGGGTATTGCAATATCCCAAGCCAGTTTAGCCAGATTGCAACGAAGGATATTATAACAGCCGTAGTTATGAGTTTTTTTAGCGTCCTGGTTCTGACCATGAATAAAAATTACTTAATCATATATAAAACTTATTAGTTAATATAGGAAAATAGAATATAATTTCAACCCCATTAGTCCCATTTTTGAGTTAAAAACTTAAGCTAATAACATCCTCTTGTGTCCTGGTGATTTATGTTACAATTTTCCTTATGAACATTGAAATGATAACAATAATTTTCTTTGATATTTCAATTCTATTTCTTTCTGTTCTTCTATATGAATGTCTAGACTGAGAAAAAGAAGTTCATCCCAATCTATTGATATTGAGCACAATATCTATTTTATGGCTTTTTGGACAAAAAGTCATTATGTACTTCTATGAATGGAGAAAATTTCTTATATTCACGACCTCAACTGCCAATGGAACTACTGGAACTATACTCATCTTTCAGATTTATTAAGTAGTCTAACGTGTACAGTTTAAAGAGGTAACTTTTTCCAGTCCATCAGGTCCTTATTATTCAGAGACCTGATTTCAAGTTTTTCAAGTAGATCCAGAAATAGGTCGTGAATATAAGAAATTTTCTCCATTCATAGAAGTACATAATGACTTT
>JAMDCG010000036.1 GCA_023489425.1 Thermoplasmatota archaeon | reverse complement strand
GAGAACAGGTTGGTGTATGCTTTCTGTAAATTGAATACAGGACTATTCGAGGGCAACTCCTGAATCACTGTATTATATGCTATGGATTCGGATTCAGTCACATTTCTTCCATTAATATAAGCGTTATTTAAGGACAGAAAATAGATCTCTTCCGGACCCAAAAATATAGGGCTTGTTTTGTTTATTCCGGATCCAAGTTCGTTCATATTCTTTGTAATATTATAGTTGGCGGAAATCAATTTAAGTATCCCGTTAGTGTAGTTTTGTAGCGTATCTCTCTCAGTGACAATAATGTTTTCTGTTCCTGTATAATTTTTAGTTGTTTTCAGATACTTATTCATTTCACTTTGAAAACTTATAAGTGCATTCATTCCCTGAGAGGTGGTTGTTGTAATATTTTGTGAAACAATTATTAATTCTGATGTGTTGGTAGACTGTCCTGCGGCAGATGGACTAAAATATTTAGATACTTCAGAAGTGGCGTTACCAGACATTGTTTTACTAGAACCAAACCCACTGGTAATATCGAAGCTAGTGTGTGAAAAGACTAGAAGCGCACCATAACCCATCAACACGATCAAAACTATCCATATAACAATAATTTTTCCGCTATTCTTTGATACACCTTTGCCAATCCTCTCAAAGACGGACTCAAACATACACCCTAATTTTATTAACATATTAATGATTTACTAATTAAAGAAAATGGAGACATTCACTGGAATATTTTTAGAAGTCTTCAAAGAAGTTATCTATAAACTTGATTGATATTGAATTCCCTAATCAAATTTTAAAATTTGGATTTTCTATGGAAAAACATTAGACTTAATTTCATCAATTATTGCAATCTTTTTCTTAAAGGTTAATTGCGGAAATACACTTATTATGTGAAAAATATCTATAATCAGGCAATGTTAAAAAATATTTTTCACTCACCTTCCAGCAAGCTTTAGTATGTTTTATGTATTACAGATCAATAACACTTTGTTTTGCGGAGGTTGTCGAGCATGGTCAAAGGCGATGGATTCAGGGTCCATTCCTGCAGGGGTTCGCCGGTTCAAATCCGGCCCTCCGCATCTGATTATAAATAAAAATGTGAAGATCAGTAGTTCTATATTATATTTAGAAATCTTATTATTACCAGTCACGGAAGGAATCTTTTAATTTTTTTCTGCGCCTTCTTCCTCTGAAATATGAAATCATTGCATAAATGTAGAACATTATTCCCATATAAATTAATATGTTAAGGAAAAGGTATATTGGAGATTCATATGAAATTGTTCGCACATTAGAGTTTACAGTAGCACCGCCATCCAGCACTGCTATTACCTTAAAGTAATATTTTGAATCTGGGTAAATTCCATTTATGAATGCAATATTATTTGAATGTCCGGACATTCTGACCTTGTTCCAACTTAATTGACCTGATGTACGGTATTCCACTATATAGTAAGAAACGGTTGAAGACGAAAAAGAGATTGACCAAGAGATAAATGAAGTAAAGAAAAATAACGGAATCAATCTATCAATAGTTATTGATAGGGCGGATTCTAGGAGAGAGCTGATATTTGGCTGAAGCAATATAAGCTGATCTACCTTATTCTGTTCCAGTGTATAATTAGTTTTTGTTGAATAGAAATATCTAGCGTCAGTAGTTACCTGATCTTTTCCAGTTGGTAACCAAATGGAAAAATACCCAAATCTATCAGAAGAAGCATTAATATCACTGTAGGATATCTTTGCGGAAGCTATAGGTATAGTGATGCTGTATTCCGCGTCATAATAACCGTTTGCAACTGTTCCATTTAGGTAATAGCCATTTCCATTTCCACCTAAGGAGAAGGGAAGGTAAGTCACATTGAACCCTGGTTTTAGTCTCAGGAATCCTGATGTGTTTTTATATCCATTTTTTGTGGATTTAATAGTGAAATTAATAAACTGAGGGATCACCGAATAAACTATTATTCCATTATGGTCTAATATTTCTGATCCATTTGACAGACTTAACTTGGCTCCAATAGGCGATATATCAAATGATAAATTGACTGGTATTTCCTGTTCTCTAACTTTAGTATCTGAATTCGCAAAGTGAGATGTATTTGTTCTGAAGCCCATTGAATTAGTTGTGAGATTGGTACAAGATCCTAGTGATGAAAATCCAGTAGTATCGTTTAATCTGAGATTGGAAGTGTAATCAATGATTGATGTAAAGTTGTTGCTGTAATTAGAGTCTGCAGGATAAGAGAAATGTAAATGCAAAGAGCTGACGGATGGTAAATCTATATCAAACTGAAATACCATTTTTAGTTGACGGTAAAACCTTATTTTCAGGGATTCACCAGAATTTACCTGAATTGTCCTGGAATTTTCTATTTTTCCATTAAGAGTTACAGTGTTACCGCCAGTATTGGAAATATATATAAACATCGGACTTGATTGATTTAACTCTATGGATGGATAAGCGCCACTATTTTTCTCAAATGATCCTGAAGGATTGGATGAATTATAAGAGAATTCTATGGAGTTACTGGTATTTTTAATTTGTAGAGTAGAACATGCAGTTTCATTAAAAGGATAAATTGGTTTACCTGAAACTGGTTGAGTTACTGATAAATATCCATTGTTGAAGACATTTTCAGATGAAGAAGCAGTTCCACTGTTGAGAGGCTTTCCTTCTCCACTGCTGAACTCAAATATAAAACTGGCATTGGTACCATAAATTGACTGTGGAAAGACCTGCAAATCCTTTGTCGTATTACCTACTGTTATCGTCAGTTTATCCACTTTGAGCTGAACCACTACTTTTTTTGATAATATTTTTTCTGTACCCAAATTTCTTAAATAAATATAATTTCCAGCCTTGAATGATTCATATATTGAATTACCTATCTGGCACAGTCCTGCTCTGATAGTAGAACCGTAAGAACCAATGGTAAGCCCAGCGAAGGAGATGTATTGGCTGGAAGCAGATGTTAATGGTGACATCGAAACTTCTGTGTTGAAGTTTACATAAGATGTGTTAATCTGGCCATATGTCACGCTGTAGCCATAATATGAATAAATTTGTGATATATCTTTTGCAAGTAATCCAGCATTAATAGACCCAAGGCCTGTTACCGGATTCCATCCGTATGTTGCTGTGTAATAGCCATTACTCCCACCTACTGCAGGAATTATAGCCTTTCCGTACTGGTTAGTTCTTGAAAGGTTAAAAAGTAGTGGATTTATGAAACCAAGTTTTCCATGAAGAGCCTGATCTATTAGTATAAAAGAACCTGCAGTAATCGGTGTTGCGAGGCTAGTACCTCCAAGCGTTATAGCATTTCCCCTTGAAAAGACAGTCACCCCACCATCATTAGGATTAGCTACTGCAGATATATCTGGTACCCCTAAGGATTGTCCGTGAAAACCGGTCGCATTCTGATAATTAGGTGCTGAAAAGGCTGTACTGTAACCACCACCACTTCCGCTCCATGATGTCTGTGTATATTTTCCATCTGCATAATTTAAAGTAGTACCGCCTACTGATGTTACATATGGATCTCCGGCTGGAAAGTTAACTGTCAAAGCTTTTGTTGCATCATAGGCTCCCTGATCACCCGATGCTGCAAATATGTGAATGTCCTTTTTGTTTGCTTCAAGAAATGCTTGATTATAGGTATACATTAATCCATTAGAAAGAGAGGACTCTGCAATTCCC
>JAMDCG010000119.1 GCA_023489425.1 Thermoplasmatota archaeon | reverse complement strand
GATCTCAGGTCTTTTAATAATTTAACCGTGGAGCTTACAGTTTCATCATCCATATGTTTGATACAGTTGGCAATATATTCCATGTGAACTTTTTTCGCTCTTTCAAAAACTTTGCTTCCCTCTTTTGTTATATTCAGTTCTATAACCCTTCTGTCATCCTTACTTCTCGTCCTTTCCACAAGATTACGCTTCTCCATGGAATCTATGAGACCTGTTATCCATCCCTGTGTAACCATGATATTGTTGGCCATCTGAACCATGGGCATATTCCCCTCTTCCGTCAAGTATCTTAGTATTGAATATTCTGTGCTTCCAAGATTTATTCTTTCCAGATTCCTTTCAACACCTTTTTTCCATACCTTCCAGGTTTCAACCATGGCTCTCCACACTTCTATTGGTTCTCTTTTTTCACTCATTTTTTGATACCTCTTTTCCTTTCATTTCTCCCTTGTTAATTTCTGGTCTCAGTTTGTTGGCATCTTCACCATTCGGATCATTATGGATCTGACCACCTGGGTGGTAATATTTCTTTCCCCTTAATAAAGATAAAATTGCTGCAACCACTGAAAGAATTGCACCTATGTAGAACGAATCTCTGAGAGAGTGCATTACTGCCGGAGCAAGAGCCAGAGGGAACCATGTGTTACTTTCTAATGTTGCAATTGTAGTGCTGCTTAAATTCAATGAACTCAGATAGGAAGAAGGAATCTGGCTTAAAATGGTCTGCATTGGATTGTAACCCAGAAATGCAGAAAAAATGGCGGAAGTAGGCGGAATTTTATCCAAATATGTGGATAAGCCAGATGCATTGGCAGATGTAAGGGCGATGTTGAAATAGTGGGGTAAATTAGTAGATAGTGCAAGTATGACAATTGTGAAGAATATACCCATGCTGGCAGTTTGGGCAACGTTTCTGACTGTGGCCACCATTCCGGATGAAATTCCTCTATTTTCTGCGGAAACAGAATTCATAATGGCTGCAGTGTTAGGTGCAGCAAACATCCCACTTCCGAAACCAAGCATGTAGATTGTGGCTCCAAATGGGAGATATGTAAAGTTGTAGGAAAAGAAGGTGAGGATCACGAATGCAGCTGCAACTATGGTCATCCCTATTGTTGCTATACCCCTTGCTCCATACCGGTCAGATAGGGCACCACCAATAGGTCCCATTGTTAGGAATCCAAGGGTCATGGGTATCATGTAAATACCAGCCCAGAAAGGAGTTGATGAATAAGAGAAATTGTGAAGAGGTAGCCATACTCCCTGTAAAAGAATTATAAGCATGAACATGAGACCACCTCTTCCAAGGGCACCAAGGAAGGACGCAAAATTACCAAAAGCAAATGCTCTTATCCTGAAAAGTGACATCTTGAACATAGGCTGGCTAACCTTTATCTCAACAAATGGAAAAGCAATGAGAAGAATTGATCCAGATATCATCCCCGCTATGACCCATGGATTTCCCCAACCCATTACACTGGTTCCATAGGGTAGAAGCCCATAGGTTAGGGCCAGAAGAAATATGGTCAATCCACTACCAAAGACTATATTGCCTAAATAATCAATTCTCTGTGTCATATCTCTTATGGAATTATCTTTGAGTTTCAGGAGAGACCATATACTTCCAAAAATACCAACCGGCACGCTAACCAGAAAAACATATCTCCAGTCAAATACGGAGAGTATTCCTCCCAATATAAGTCCTATAAACGATCCTCCAAGGGCTGCAACCTGATTGAGTCCCAGTGCCTTTCCTCTCTCCTTTACAGGGAAAGCATCCGTGAGAATGGCAGTGCTGTTTGCAAACAGGAAGGCCGCGCCTAAACCCTGAACCAGTCTGAAAACTATAAGTTCTATGGCGCCTGTATTACCCTTACCTGGAGTAAGGAACAGCAGGATCGAGCCAACTGTAAAAATCACAAAACCCCAGTTAAATAACCTCGTTCGTCCATAAATATCTGAAAACCTGCCTATGGTAAGGAGTATTACAGCAGTTATAATATTATACCCCATTATAAGCCATATAAGATAGATAAAAGTTCCAGGGGCAAAGGGATTTACATCTATTCCTTTTGGACCAAGTATTGCAGGTAATGAAATTAGAATAATTGTACCGTTAATGCTTGCCATGAGCACACCAAGGGTTGTGTTTGAAAGAGCAACCCACTTGTACTTTACCATGATAATCAATAAGTAAATATTAAAACATATAAAGTACTTTTGATAATTTGTTTTTTTCCGGTTTACACAGTTAAAAAATTAAAAAACGTTGTATAGGGTCGATACTTTCTGGGTTTATGGTCACAGGTAGCAAAACAGTGAAAATAACAGCATTCGGTGGTAGCTTCAGAAAAGATTCCTATAACATGAAACTTTTAAAGGAATGTCAGAAATTAATGCCAGAGGGTTCTGAATTAGAAATTGTGAGTATTAAGGATATCCCTCTTTATAATCAGGATCTGGATGAAAATCAGCCAGAACCTGTTAGAATATTTAGAAACCAGATCAAAAAAGCAGATGGTTTCCTCATTGCAACCCCGGAATATGACTTTTCAATTCCAGGGTTCTTAAAGAACACACTTGACTATATTTCAAGACCCCCAATGGAAAATCCCTTCACGGGGAAGATCGGAGCTATCATGAGCGCATCCCCAAGCATGCTTGGAGGCTCAAGGGCACAGTATCATTTAAGGCAGGTAATGGGTTTTATGGATGCAAGGGTCATAAACAGGCCAGAGGTATTCATAAGCTTTGCACATACAAAATTTGATGAAAATGGTCACTTAACAGATGAAATGGCCATAGATCTGATAAAAAAACTTCTGGAAAGACTTGTTGATGAGATCAGGAAACAGAAGAATATTTTGAACTAAATCGGATATTTTTCACAATTCTATCCTTTCAATTGAATTGGGATCAAATGCCATATAATCTTTTATGGGAATGAAATCAAGTGACGGCTTAATATATCTCCACACTGCATCTTTCTTTTCCTTTCCATTTATATTTAGAGAATAATAATCTGCAGTTCCCTTGTAAGGACATGTCGATTTTGTTGAGGATTCCTTAAAATATTTGAGTTTTGCATCCCTTACCGGTATGTATACAGTATCTCCATGCCCCTGCTCACTTAGCATCAAAGCATCATCCGTTTCTACAATTACCACTCCATCGGAGATTATTTTAATATGTTTATCAATGGTTTTCACCGTTATTTTGTGATCATTCTTATTATAATCAATCACTGTTCTTTCCATACTGGCATATGCATAACATCGAAAATAAATTTTTCCTGTTAAATTCAGAGTAAGGAAATTAGCAAGGCTCCTGTGACTGAAAGAACAATACCCGACAGTTTTAATGTGGTCATTCTATCCCTGAAATAAAGAAAACCTATAATGGCAAGTGTGGCAGGGATCATTGCAACAATAGCTCCGGATACAATGAATACCCCAAGTTGAATAGAATATGAATAAAACACATTACCAAGCCCATCAAGAATACCTGCCATGAGTCCAATATAAACAGATGACCTTTTCATTGGAAGCTTCTGTGCTGGATGGTTGAGACTCAAACTAACAATCAAAACAAAAATAAAGCCAATTATACGACCCATGAATAGGGGAAGGGCACTGTAATGAACTAAAAGTATGGACTCTGAGAGAGGTAGATAGTATATTCCCCAGAATACATTTGCGATTCCAGCTATGATGAGAAATTTTCTTTTAGCTGGAGCATTCTGAACTGTCACAAGTACTGCTCCAAGAATTATTAGTAAAATGCCTGCATACTCAAAATAATTAACTGCTTCCTGCAGGAAAAAAATTCCTATAAAAATAACAATGATCTGCTGCACATTAAGGGTGACACCAGTGCTTGACAGAGATTCAACTCCCAGGCCACGATAGAAAAGCAGGTATCCTGTTCCCAGAAACAGACCCGAAAATATGCCCAATATAATAATATCCGGACTGAAGAGCCATCCACCATCCAGAAATACGAAAACAAAAATTGGAAGTAACCCCATTCCCACTACAAAAACAGATATTCTATCTGGTCCAAGATCTCTGAGACCCTTCTTAATTAGTGAATTCGATCCGGTCCAGAACAGAAGAACAAGAAATGGCAGAGAAAAAATAAGCAGATCCATTTAACCCTTACACCAGATTCTGGGGAAGGACTAAGATGGTTAAAAAGTTATACTGTTATTACATATTGTAGCATAATTTGTAAATGGAAATTGATTGTATGACAGCTAAATTATATTCATGGAATGTCAATGGACTGAGAGCGTCAATGGATCATGGGTTAATGGACTTTATAGAATCGGTTAAACCGGATGTTCTCTGTATGCAGGAAACAAAAATTATGGGTAATTCCCTTCCTGTGGAATTACTTTCAGCAGGCTATAAGCTATATATCAATGAAGCTGAAAAAAAGGGATACAGTGGCACGGTCACATTAACGAAGGTTGAGCCACTAAATGTGACTAAAGGTATGGGAAATGAGGTATATGACAAGGAAGGGCGAATCCTCACACTGGAATTCAAAGACTTCTTCCTTGTAAATTCATATTTTCCAAATTCACGAAGGAACCTCGAAAGACTTCAGTATAAGCTAGATTTTAACACGGAATTTCAAAGGTGGATAAAGAATCTGGAGAAGAGAAAACCTGTCATAATATGTGGGGACTTTAACGTTGCGCACAGTGAGATAGATATAGCAAGGCCAAAGGAAAACCAGAAAAATGCAGGATTCACAATTGAAGAAAGAACATGGATGGACAATTTTCTGGACGATGGTTTTATTGACAGTTTCAGGGCAATTCATCAAACTGATGTAAAATACTCATGGTGGTCTTATATGGGAAGAGCAAGGGAAAAGAATATAGGCTGGAGGATAGATTACTTCATCCTTTCTGCAGCGCTTAAGGAAAAGATCATTTCAGCAGACATCATGGACAATGTGAAAGGTTCGGATCATGCCCCAGTATATCTCCTAATGAATTCTGAGCTTTAACTTCAGTAAAGTAGCCAAAATTTTGACATTACAATATATACAGAATTAAAAGTTCTCCCTGACAATTTAATAACCAACTGCATCTATTTTCTGAATTCTTAAGATCATTCACATAACACAGGAATTTACAGGGAATAATCAATAAATAGAGAAGCTAATTTTCTATGTTCAATGTAAAACGAGAATCTAAATAACTTATAACTTTCATCTGATTCAAGCAAATGTAAAGAATAAATAAACAGTCCAAGAGTGATGGAAGAACGTGAGAAGGAAAAAATATTGTTTCATTTAAAAAATAAAATGTATATTTCAGTCGGTTCTTTCAAATTTGTTCCATTTTTCTTCCATTGGCTCCCTCGTTAATTCCTCAAGTTCAGTTCCTGTCACAGTTTCAGTTTTCCCAAGCTCCCCTATCTGATTCATTCTCTTTAGAGATGGGAGGACCCTGCTTTCACTAAATGAAATGAGTGAATTATAGTCTTTTACAAGAGAATTTATATTTTTTCCAACTCTATTAATACGTTCATACATTCCTTCCATTCTTTCATATATATTACCAGAGATTTTGATTAATTCTCCAGAATTTTTTAGCATCGAATCTTCTTTCCATGACATTTGAATTACTTTTAGGAGTGCGAATAAAGTAAGCGGAGTTGCCATAACTATATTGTTCAAGAGTGCATAGTCAAGAATTTCAGGGTCTGTTCCAACGGCTGCATTAAGCATACTTTCATGGGGCAGGAACATGACAGTGAACTGGAATGAGCCAGTTACCTTCTCAAAATACTGTTTAGAATTGAGGTTTTTTATCTGTTTTTTCAGGTCAGTTGCAAACTCCTTCATAATTTCCTCTTTCTTTTCAGGTACAGTTTCCTCAAACGATTCTATAAATTTCTTATATGGAGCCTTTGAATCCACAACAACTTCCTTAGATCCCGGTAGATGAATTATCATGTCTGGTCTTTCACCACCGGTGCCCTGTACCTGCTCTTCAAAGTCTATATGCTCTGTGAGTCCAGCATTCTCCACTACTTTCCTGAGTGTTATTTCCCCCCATCTGCCTCTGGATTGAGAATTTTTAAGCATCTGATTAAGAGCAAGGGTCTCCTGTTTTATCTTTGCTGTTGTTTCCCCAATCGTATCGAGAAAATTTCTAATATTTCCGTAATCTTCTCTCCTGATATTCTCTATCTTTTCTATCTGTTCTCTGTAGTTTGCAAGTTCATCTCTTAGTGGAACTACCAGTGAGTCTATTTCGGATCTCTTCTCATCAAATATGGTCGCAGTATTATATGAAACACTCTTCAGCAAATTTTCAGTTAATTTCATATTCTGTTCACTGGCCTCTTTCAGTACATCTACAGAAATTGATTTAATTAAGTCACGATCCACTGAAACGCCAGACTTTCTTTTTAAATATAAGTAGAAGAGAATAAATGAAATAATGGAACCTGAACCAAATCCAGTGATGAAAACCACCAGCAAATCCATGGTAAGACATGTGTATGACATTTAAATTATTATCTATTCAACAGACTCAGTAAACAATGTGATGGCTGTATGCAAAGAGTTGTGTCTATTCTATATTCTCTATTGGAGATAATCTAACTTAACATGTTGGGGTATTACTATTTATTTATACGGCTCATAGAGAGATTATGGAACGAGAATATTCACCGGACCTATTATTTATTGAGTTAACCAAAGCGTGCGATTATTCCTGCATACACTGCAGGGCCTCTTCCATTAGCGAAGTCAGTCCGGATGAGATGAAAGGTTATGAAATCAGGAAGTTACTTGAAAACCTTACATCATCAATGGAGCGAATACCACACGTTATCTTTACAGGCGGTAATCCATTGCTTCATCCAGATTTCTCAAGTATACTTATGGACGCTGAAAGGTTGAGAATGGGTTTTTCCGTGAGTCCAGCTGCTGGAGACTTCTTGACTGTAGAACAGATATTCAAGATGGAAGAGTATGGGGTAGGTTCCATATCTCTTTCTCTGGATGGAACTCCATCAACGCACGATCACATAAGAAACAGGAAAGGTTCATTCAGGAAAACTGTAGAACTGGCCAACTTAATTAAATCAGAAGGGATCAGGACACAGATAAATACCACTATAATGGAGAGAAATATAATGGACCTTCCCTTTATATTTCACACATTAAGAGAACTTGGTATAAACATTTGGGAACTGTTCTTTCTCATTAAGACTGGGCGAGGAGTAGGGGAGGAACCTATCTCTGCACAGGAAATGGAAGATGTGCTCAAATATCTGTACATGCTAAAGGTGGCGGGGTTCTCCATAAGAACTGTTGAGGCTCCAGAAATTAGCAGGATAGAAATAGAGACCATTAGAAAGGGGTATATGGAAGGTGGTACACTACTGAATGCACTGGCAGTAGAAACAAGAAAGCTCACCGGCCTTGATATATTTGATCTTGAAATACCTGAACAGTACAATCCCAGACGAAGAATCAGGACACTCTTTATTTCTTCTACCGGTGATGTTTCAGTTTCAGGTTTATTTAACCTGTCCATTGGCAATGTGAGGGAGCAGAACCTAATAGACATCATAAGAACAAGCCATGTTCTAAAGGATATCAGCGATTCTGGTCGTCTCTTGGGAAAGTGCTCATCCTGTGAGTTCAATGGTGTGTGTGGAGGATCAAGGGCCAGGGCATATATAGAAACAGGAAATTTTCTCGAATCAGATCCATCATGTGCATATTTACCTCCAAACACCATAAGAGAGATCAGATAAGTAAATAAAATTGAGTTCAGTAATTATATTCTTTTACCTTTGAAATCAGGCTTATATGCCTCACTGATATGGGGCATAGAATTCATTGAAACAATCAGGTAACGATACTATAAGCATTTTCCGGAGGAACGGTATTGCCGTTGTAGCCTCAAATCAGTTTATAAGAGTATTTGCCAGATCTCAAATGTGGATTTTTCTGCCTCTCTATCTTCTTGAGATCAGACATGTACCATACATCATAATCGGTCTTGTAGTATTTCTTATGGCTATATCCTCACTGCCATTAACACTGGTCGCTGGTGGTCTCATAGATAAGAGAGGTGCCAGATCTGTAATTATCGTATCAAATATTTTCCTTGGTCTACTCCTTCTTTCTCTAACCTTACTGATTTTCGAAAATAGCAACCTCTATATCATTTACCTGGTGCTGATCCTTAGTGAGCCACTTATGAACATAATAGGGGCTGCAGACAATGTGATAGTTTCGGATAATTCATCAGTAGCTGAAAGAAACTCTGCATTCAGCATTGTTAGAATCCTTCAGAACCTGGGGTTTTCACTGGGTCCAGCCATCGGAGGATTTATTGCAGGCATAGGTTATGGCTATATATTTCTCCTCACCACAGTTTTCTCATTCTCAGAACTGTTTATTTATGCAAAATTCCTGAAAAAGCAGCAGAAAAAAGGAGAGAATGAAAAGGATGATACGGTTAACATGAAGCCAGACATCTTCAAGGCTTTCAAGGATAGGCCATTTTTCATTGTTGCAATTCTTATTTCATTATTTTACCTGATTCTTGGTCAGTGGGGAACAACGCTCACGTTCTTCTGGAAGGGATTTGACAACATGTCTGATTTTGATATAGGATTACTCTATTCTGTTAATGGGGTTGTTGTGACTCTTGGACAGCTTCCAGTAAACAGGCTTCTGAGTAAGATGGAGGATATCACCAGGATCAACCTTGGTTATATTGTGTATCTCTTTTCATTTTCACTTTTGCCATTCTTCAGGGGATTCATTTTCCTTGTTTTGGATACCATATTAATAACTATGGGTGAAAATATTGTTTCCCCGTCAATCAACACTGTCATAAGCAGGATCGCACCGGTTAATAAAAGGGGACAGTATTTCACATCATTTCAGGTGCTTACCGGTATGGTTACACCAATTGCACCTGTACTCGGAACATTCTTTCTTACAGTATTCTCAGCTGATCTGGGATTGATATGGTATCCCTTTACCATAATAGGCACCATATTCTTCCTTTCATTTATCCCACTGTGGAAGAAAGTTAACATGAGGGAGCACAATAATTAGCTTCTCTGCTTCATGACAGAAACTCCCAGTGGAAGGAATATTAGCGCGATTATACCGAGGATTATCCAGGAAAGATCTGCGTTAACAGAGAACAGATAACCGAACAGGAATGTAATAACAGATCCGGTTGCAATTTGAAGTGCATTCATTATTGATATGCCAAGGGCTACAAACTGTTTTTCGGTTTCTAATTTCACAACGTATGAATATTCAAGTGAAAAAATTATGACGCTTATGCTTCCACCAAGTACTGCCGTCAGAAACAGGTAGTATGAAAGTCCAAAGAACTGGAGCGCCAGAACTGCAGAAATGAATATGACAAGTGATGGAAGTATAACTGATGCCCTCTTGCTTGAAAAGTAGGCAAATAAAACCATTCCCAGGAGACCTGCAAATAGAGACAATGATCCTATGAAACCGGATACAGGCCCGCTGAAACCAAGATTCTGAGCGAAGGGTTGCAGGTATTCTTCGAAAGTAAAATTCAAACCCCAGTAGCCAGCCAGAGACATAGAGAGAAGCAGTAATGGGCGTGATGTGAGCCTTCTATACACATTCTTTCCAAATTCATTCCTTTTACCACTCTTTGTACTCAGGTCCGGAATAAGGATGAATGAGACAACTGTGAGAATTAGTGTTACCACACCTCCGGCTGCCAGTAGGTTCTGCCAGGAGGTATACTGGAGAAAGTACGCAAATCCCACAACACCGAACCCACCTCCCACAGAAAAAGCGGTGTTAAATGCTGCAATATTTCTGCTTACATTTCTTTCATCTATATCATTGAGAACTGCAATTCCTGATGAAAAAAAGAATGCAGATCCAAGACCAACAACAAATCTCGTTACAAGGAAAACGGTGAAGTCTGGAGAAATAAGTGATGTAGTGGCGGCTACAGACATAATTGCCATACCTGTCAATGCGGTGTTTTTTGACCCAATTTTAGACGCTACAAGTCCTGATGGAATTTGAAAAAGTCCGGTACCTATAAGAAACGCAGAAAGAATGAGACCGGAAAGTGCTGAACTTACACCATATGTGGAGGTTATATTGAATAACATTGGTGATACATTGTACCAGTTCATGGAGTACAGAGCCCTGAGGCTTAGAAGAAGGATAATACTGTTTCTTCCACTTAACTTATACAGTTCCTATCACCTTCATCTAAGTCCAAGTCTTTCCTGAACTTTCCTTATGCCTGTTCCATACTGAGCCGCTTTCTTTCCCCTGGTGTATATGGATTCCGGGAGTCCTGATATCCTGCCTGCTTCTCTTATTATCAGTTTATTATTCCCGTCACCAAGATGAACCTTTCTGTCCATGGTACTGAAATATTCTGGAATCCCATTTTCCAGATAGGGAGTTATTAGTTTCTTACCGAAATATTCAGCAATTTTGTCTTCTCTGGGAAGTGTTATCTTATATAATTTATCAAGGCTACTTTTATTATTTTCTTCCCTTCCATCTGAAAATTTTTTGTATCCATAAAAAATTTCATCGGCCCCCTGCCCTGTAACAAGTGTCTCCTCACTTATTCTTGAAAGAATGATAGCCAGGGCGGTCTCAAAACCAAGATCCAGGAATGAAATATTGGGATCAATGCCCTTCACTATTCTGGAGCATTCTATTACATCACTGTTTTCAACATATATTTTTGTAAGGTTTGCTTTTAATGTTATACACAGTCCTTCAGCGTATACAAAGTCCTGCGATCCCTTTACACCTACACAATAGGCATGTTTTCCCTTACCAAGAACTGAAAAAAGAAGTGAGCTGTCTATCCCGCCAGACAGGGCAAAAGCGGAGTCTCCTATTAATTCATCCTGGTCCTTCAGCATCCCGATTAGACGAGCAGATAAATTTTCTGACCCCATGAAATCCGATATCATAATCAATAAATAATCTTAAGGATTAACCATATGTGGATTATATCCCAGACACATCTGTCATAGTAGATGGAAGATTTACAAAATACATAGCAAAGATAAAGAGTGATTCAAGGGTCATTATCAGCGAAGCACTTATTGCGGAAGTTGAGCACCAGGCCAATCAGAGTAGATCCATAGGATTTGCAGCCCTTGACGAATTGAAAAAGGTCAAGGAAATATGCGCAAAGAAAGGCATAATTATCGAATTTTTTGGTAAGCGCCCAACACAGTGGCAGAAAATAAACGGACATAACGGGGAAATTGATGAAATAATAAGAAGTGAGGCCATGGATCTCAACGGAATTCTTGTAACTGGCGACATCGTACAGAAGAACATAGCAGTTCTCAAGGGTATACAGTGCCAGTATCTGGAACCGGATGATAAGATATCTGTTAAACTCGAGGAATTTTTTGATAATGAAACCATTTCAGTTCATATTAAAGCAGATACCTATGTTAAGGTAAAGAAAGGAGTTCCGGGTAGTGTTGAAACTGTACGAACCGATCATTTCCTAAAAAGTTCTGAGGTAGATGCACTTATAAATAATCTGATAAAGAGAGCTGGAAACGAAAAAGACTCATTCGTGGAGATGGATATGGCTGGAGCCACAGTACTTCAGCTCAACGTCTACAGAATCGTAATAGCAAGACCTCCATTTTCCAGTACCGCTGAAATAACTGCTGTAAGACCAGTCATCAAGAAAGAACTTGCCTACTATGAAATTCCAGAGGAAATTATGAATCATATAACCTCTGGTTCAGCCGGAATTCTGGTTGCCGGTAGCCCTGGGGCAGGTAAAAGTACATTTGTACAGGCACTGGCGGATCATCTTAACGATCAGGGAATGATAGTAAAAACTATGGAAAAACCAAGAGATCTTCAGGTGAATAAGGAGATCACCCAGTACACGTCCCTTGAAGGTTCTATGGAGCAGACGGGAAATATTTTACTTCTTGTCAGAAACGATTATACGGTTTTCGATGAGATGAGGGTCACATCAGATTTCAAGGTATTTTCAGATCTTCGAATGGCTGGAGTGGGAATGATAGGCGTTGTTCATGCAACAAAGCCAGTAGATGCACTGCATAGATTCATTGGTCGTATAGAACTTGGGCTTATACCTCAGGTGATAGATACAATTCTTTTCGTGAAGAATGGGAAGATATCAAAATACCTGTCCATTTCGCACACAGTAAAGGTGCCCTACGGAATGGTACAGGAAGATCTCTCAAGACCTGTGATTCAGGTAAAGGACACCCTGACCAGAGAGGAACTTTATGAAATCTATTCCTTTGGAGAGCAAATAGTTGTAGTTCCAATTGAAGAAAATGAAGGTACATCACAGATCAATGAGGCTAAAACTGAACTGGTCAGGTCAACGATTTCGGAATATCTGGGATATGATCAGGTTGTTGTATCTCCGAAAGGAAAGAGAAAATATAAGGTTACCATTCCTGAGTCTCTGCGCCCCAAACTGCTCGGTAGAAAAGGCGCAAATATAAGCGAGCTTGAAAAAAGTCTTGGGGTATCAATAGATGTGGTTTCAGAGGAAGATAGGGCAAGAAGATCTGTTGCTGTGGAGGTGAAGAACAGGATAATCTACCTGCATTGCAATGAGAAAAATAGCCTCGTAAACATATATGTTGATGATGTGATGGCAATACAGGGAAGAACTTCCAGCAAGGGAATAATTCGAATAAAGGTTGATAGCGAAGCAGGAATCAATCTGGAAAAGGCAATGAAATCAGGAAAAACAATAACCTATTCGCTCCAGTCGTAATTTTTCATCTTTAAAATAAATGATAAGGCCTAAATTCAGGTGATTTTAAATTGAGAATTTACCCGGTGTTTTAGGGAATGGGTGCACATCCTCAATTCGTTTAAATCCACATATGTACCTGACAAGTCTCTCAATGCCTATGCCAAAACCCGATGAAAGTTGCAAACCCTCCTCAGCATAATCAAGGAACCACTTGAACTGCTCGAATGTCTGTCCCTTGGCCAGAACCCTTTCCTTTATTCTCTCAATCTCATATTCCCTTTCTCCTCCTGAGATAGCTTCATTGAACCCCTCAGGATACATAAGATCCATATCCCTCAGAATCCCTTTTTCATCATCCTTCTCCCTGTCATAAAACTCTCTTTCCTTAAGTGGAATATCTATTATCCAGAATGGATCAACTTCCAGTTCTGATAGTTTCTGTTCAAAGTCATCACCGTATTTTTCCTTTGCTTCGGTATACCTGTAAGTCTTGAAAGGAGTCTCGGGAACACGTAGCTTTCTGTTTAGAATAGCAAGCTTATCAGGAAGCTTCTTGGCGACCTCTTCAATGGCCCCCTTTATGAGCTCCTCTCCAAGTTTCATTGCATCTTCCCTTGATGCGTTTAGCATTTCCAGATCAAGTTGAGTAAATTCCAGAAGATGCCTGCCACTTTTTGCCTTATCTGCTGTTTCAAGCCTTACATTTGGTGAAAACGTATATATTTTTTGTATTTCCTGCACAATCATCTGTTTATGGAAGATCATACTTTTTGTTAGTGAATACCGTGATCCCTCATACTCAAAGGTAGGATCATATACTGGGTGGTTCAGTGGGTCCGTAACAGAGGAAAATATCACAGGTGGAATCTCAAGGAATCCATGTTTAACCAAAATATCTGACATTTTTCTCCTTATTAACGTGTTTACTTCAAGGGCTATTTTTAATCTCTCACCTTTGAGATGTTCTCTCAATTCAGTAGTTACAATTTCCTGCATGATATAGTAATTATCTATCATCATATAACATTTTGTTGTATAATTTAGACATTTTGTATCCATTTGAAAATAATTCATAACTTTAACAGACGTTTTAAAAATCTTAAATAGTAAATAACAATACAGTGCTAATGGATGACAAGGATAGTAGAATACTTGAGTATCTCATGGAGAAAGGCAGGGATAAAATTGCTGACATTTCAAGGAATCTGGACATTCCTAGAATCACTATCTATGAAAGAATGCAGAATATGATCTCAAATGGTGTAATAAAAGGATTTACAGCAATTCCTGATTATTCACAGCTGGGACTTGGTGCAATGGCTTATGTGTTTGTATCCTTTGATCCCAAGGCAAATGTAAAACAGAGAGAAATGGCACGCATCATTGGAAATTTCCCACAGGTCTATGAGGTTAGTATAGTAGCCGGTCAGTGGGACCTAATCATAAAAGTAAGAGGAAAAAGTATCGAGGAAATCGGTGAATTCGTTCTGGACAAACTCAGGTCCGTAGCCGGAGTAGAAAGGACTGAAACAATCACAGTTTTCTCATCAATAAAATAAATTTATCTTTCAAATCAATTATTCATATCAACTACAATTATAATTTAAGAAAGCAATGTTTTAAAAATTAGAGAATATTTCTAAATAGATACATTTGATGACTCTCTCTCAATGGACAATGTAAAAATTGTGACAGTTTCGTCAGCAATAAGGGGTCTTGGATATTCTTCCATTTGGATTTACAGTTCCATTTATATGACTAAATTTCTTGGGCTTTCAACGTTTTTTGCCGCACTTGTATTCATGTCAGGAGGAATTGTTTCTTCCTTTGCCCAGTATGGTGGAGGAAGGCTTGGAGATCGAATTGGTCATAAGAAGGTTTTCACCTTATTTCTATCGACAGTCTTTTTAATGAGTCTTATTCTCGCAGTAAGCAAATTCATTAATGGTTCTATAATTCTTTTTCCACTCAGTTTCGGGGCTATAATGGTACTTAATGGATTTCAATCTCCATCTTCAAACGCTCTTGTTTCCAGATCTAGCAATGTTCAGCTGAAGGGATTTTCCATAATGAGAGTGGGTAACAATCTGGGCTGGGGTTTTGGTCCTGCCATGGGCGGATTTATACTGTCATATTTCGGATTTCCTGGTATCTTCTATTTTTTTACTGTAACTGCCTTGATCTCGTTTTTAATCTCCTTAAAGGTAAGAAATATTCCCTTAAATATAGAGGAAAAACACCTAAAGTTCAACACCAGTAATCTGGCACTCATTGTCATTTCTGTTTCAGCACTACTGATATTTATGGTCCAGGCTCAGGAAACAATATCTCTCTCACTTTACTCCGATGGAATATTCTCTGGGCAGTATTATGAAATAGGGTTAGTCTATATGCTTAATGGTTTATTAGTAGCCTTCACACAGCCATTTTTCTATAAAATTTCAAGGAAAATAGGGGAATTTCAAGCATTAATTCTTGGGGGATTGATTTATACATTGGGTTTTGCATCCTATGGACTAGACTCTAACCTTATTCAGATGCTAGTATCAACCGCAGTATTCACAATGGGAGAGAATCTATCATTCCCAAATGGCTACTCCATAGTCGCAAGTATTTCCAGAAAGGAGAAAATCGGTACAAATATCGGAATATACAATGCATTCTGTTCGGCAGGGCGTGCTTTCGGTCCACTTCTTGGTGGAGCATTCTTACCAGTTATTTCAAGTCATATACTTTTCTGGATATATGTCACATTTCCTGGCTTTATTGCCACAGTCCTCCTAATATTTTTTTACAGGACCATTAAAAATTACAGAGAACGGTTCAGCAAATCTATTTCTTGAAAAGCATATTTAATCAGAAATTGATCTTTATAAGATAATATATCCAATTACCATGATCTACTGTGTATATACCAAATGAATTTAAGGTGACAGATCAAGAAAAGGTCTATCAGTTTATCAGGAAGAACAGTTTTGGGTTACTTCTTACATCAGTCAATGACGAGATATTTAACTCACAAATACCGTTTATCATAAAACCAGAGGGAGATTCTTTTATTCTTTATGGCCATCTTTCCAGAAATAATGATCAGTGGAAAACTTCAGAAAATAAGAAGGTTACCGTTCTATTTCTCGGACCTCATCATTATATATCACCCAGATGGTATACAATAGAGTCTTCTGTTCCAACCTGGGATTACGCTACTGTGAAAATTAATGGGATACTAGAATTACTGGAGAGAAGTCAAACAGAACTCTTGTTAAAAGAACTGAGTCTTGAATTCGACCCAGAGTGGGCGGCATTACAAAAAGAAAAAGAAGATTATTATCAAAAAATGATAGAGGAAATTGTCGGTTTTAGAATAAAAGTTACAGAAATAATTGCAAAATGGAAAATGAGCCAGAACAGACCAGTTGAAGATATCACAAAAGTGTTAGATAATCTTAACAAAATACCTCATTCTGATGCCAAAGAAACCGCTCATGAAATATTGGAATCTAACCTTTCAAGATTAACCAGGACAAAATTATGATAGCATATATGAGTCTTTTATGCCGCTCAATATGAAACAAACCTTAATTTTCAGATCCAAGTTATTATTCCAACCTTTTAGCAGAATCATTTGAGATTTTTGAACTAAACATTCTACATTTAAATGTATGCCGGGATCGGGGATCGAACCCGAGACCTCCGGATTTCTCAGAAAAATTCTTATGAGTCCGGCGCTCCACCTACTAAGCCACCCCGGCGCTTAAAATAGTTTTTAGATTATTGAGCTGGGACTTCCTCTGCCGGGGCATCTTCAGGAACTGAAAAGTTATATTTCTCTCCAGTGCTTGTGAGCTCTGACTTTCTAAATTCCAGCTTTTTGAGCGGGTATATATCTTTGACTCCGTTTAATATTTCTGATACTGATTCATCTTCTATTATAAATCTAGCAAATTCAAAGTAATCCATATTCTTAACTTTTTCAGAAACAATTTGAGTAATGGCATTTCTCAGCTCAACACTTTTAGCTGATGTCAACTTATTTTCTGTTACAGCGACCACTTTAAGAACAAATTCGTAACCATCGGTAGTTTTTACATCCTTTACAATATCAATTCTCTCCTTTCTTCTCCTTACCATTCTTCTTATATAATCGTCGTTAACAGAATGACCAACAAAAATTGTACTGCACTTAGTACCAACACAATCTAAGACCTTAAATTCGAGCTTTGCGTTTGACTTTTTGAAATTCCCAGAAAAGTCTGATATAGGAATTTCCACCACTCTTCCTTTTATACTATCGGGTCCAGTACCCACTGTCATAGCTATTTCTTTTCCTCCAAGCTGACTCGGAGCCATAATTCTGTACCATTTCTTTTCTTTCCACTTATCCTTCGTTCTTTTATTTGATCTTTCTCCAGCCATTCAATCCCTCTAAAGGTGCACTTTAAACTTTACGAAATAATAACAGTGAAATTAAATGTTTCGATTATTAGAAAGAAACCATTTAAGGAGCATTTTGAAAACTATCCATCCTAAAGTGCAATTGGTATTGAACTTCCTCTCCGCTCATACTATATGTAAACGTGCTAGTTTTACTAAAAGTGAAAGCAATTGGAAAACCTATTATAACTATTATAAATTACCGTACGAAGAGTTTAATAAATAAAATCCTCTAACGGGATAACTCAAATAAGTAAAAGGTGAATAAATGGCAGGACAAAAACCACACATAAATTTGGTAACGATAGGGCATGTTGATCATGGAAAGTCGACTTTAGTAGGGAGACTGCTGTTCGAGCACGGTGAAATTCCACAGCACATAATCGATGATTACAAGAAACAGGCCGATGAAAAAGGAAAAGCTACGTTCGAGTTTGCTTGGGTAATGGATAGGTACAAAGAAGAAAGGGAAAGAGGAGTTACAATTGATCTATCTCACAGGAAGTTTGAGACAGATAAGTACTACTTCACTATCATTGATGCACCAGGGCATAGGGACTTTGTAAAAAATATGATTACTGGAACAAGCCAGGCAGATGCAGCTATGCTTGTAATATCTGCAAGGGAAGGAGAAGGGATCATGGCACAGACAAGAGAACACGCATTCCTTGCAAAAACACTTGGAGTACAACAGATCATAGTACTTGCAAATAAGATGGACTCAGTACAACCACCTTACAGTGAAAAGAGATTCACAGAAGTAAAGGGAGAAATAGAGAAGTTCATGGCGTCTGTTGGTTACAGGAATTTTCCAATAATCCCAATTAGTGGTTATAAGGGAGATAACATAACGAAAAAATCAGAAAACATGAAATGGTACAGTGGACCAACATTACTGGAAGCATTAGAATCATTAAAGGTACCCGAGAAACCAACAAACAAGCCTCTCAGGCTACCAGTTCAGGACGTTTATTCCATAACTGGAATAGGAACAGTTCCTGTTGGAAGAGTTGAAACAGGAATTATAAAACCTGGAGACAAGGTTATATTCATGCCGGCCAATAAGCAGGGGGAAGTAAAATCTGTGGAAATGCATCATGAGTCATTGCCCCAGGCAGAACCAGGAGACAATGTAGGGTTCAATGTAAGGGGAATAGCCAAAAATGATGTCAAGAGAGGAGATGTTTGTGGACCAGTTAATGCACCACCAACCGTAGCCAAATCATTCACGGCTCAGATAGTAGTTCTGAACCATCCAAGCGTTATTGCAGTTGGTTACAAGCC
>JAMDCG010000022.1 GCA_023489425.1 Thermoplasmatota archaeon | reverse complement strand
GAGGATTACAAACTTATATTAGAAAAATGGTCTGAGTATCAGCCTGATATCATAAACATTGAAAGGGAAAGGGAAAATCTAGTATTAGAATTAAAGAAAATGAAACTAAAGGTACTGGGAAGGTCAGAGGTTAACTTTCTGGCTTTCAGTCTAAATGAAAAAATAGATCCTCTGTTTTTTGAAACAAAACTTATGGAAAAGGGATTCTTAATAAGGAATCTGGGTGACTTTTATGGCTTTACAGGGAGAGACTTTAGAATAAATATAAGAGGTCACGACGAAAATATGGAGTTAATTAAGGCAATACGGGCGGTAATAAATGGTTGAGGGTAAGCTTATACACATTATGGGAACATCATCCAATGCTGGGAAAAGTACTATTACGATGGGGATTTGCAGAATTCTAAGTGATATGGGATACAGAGTATCTCCATTCAAGGCCATGAACATGTCATTGAATTCTATATCCACGGTAGATGGTTATGAAATAGCAAGATCTCAATGGTTACAGGCAAAAGCCTCAAGAATAGTACCTGACTGGAAGGTTAACCCTATTCTACTTAAACCCGAGGGATCAGGAAAGTCCCAGGTAATTTTTATGGGAAAGTCCATCGGGAGCAGAACCATTGATGACTATGGAAAGATACTGAGGGATGAAGCAAGGTTAGCAGTAAAGGAGGCTTTAAAGTCTCTTCTTGAAAGCTATGATGTGGTTGTTGCAGAGGGATCTGGGTCAGCTGCGGAGATCAATCTCTATGAGAGGGATCTTGCGAATACATGGTTGACAAATGAATTCAAAGGTACTGGAATACTTGTTACCAACATTGAAAATGGTGGTTCATTCTCATCACTATACGGAACAAAGGCACTTGCTCAGTATCCCGACGTACTAAAATACTTCATCATAAACAACATGAGAGGTAAGGTGGATTTACTGAACAGTGGTATAGAAAAGATAAGTTCTATGACAGGGATGATCAGCATGGGAGTAATTCCCCATATGGAAAACAGTACATTACCTGGAGAAGATTCTCTTGATTACAGCAATATAAATGGATCAAAGGTTGGCATTATAAGATATCCGTATTTTGAGAATTACAGTGACATTGATCCACTTATACAGATGGGGCTTGGAAAATATATAACCACTCCGGAACAGCTCGATAGTGTAGATTCTCTTCTGTTTCCAGGTTCAAAGAATGTTTATGAAGATCTTAATTTTATAACCAAAACAGGAATTGGGAAGAAGATAAGCGAATTTCTAGAGAATGGCAAGAAAATACTGGGAATCTGCGGAGGATACCAGATGCTGTCAAGATCTATACTGGATCCAGATCATGTTCAGCTACCTGTGAATGAGCTTAAAGGTCTTGGTTTACTAAATACCAATTTCCTATATGATTCTAAAAAGGAGATTAGGGATGTTAAGTATCACGGTTCTCTTGGAAACCTGCCCTTAGAAGGATCTGCCTATTTCATCCATTATGGAAAGGAACAGAGTAAAAATGAGGAAAACTTTGTCAATACAAACGTTGGTCCAGAAGGTTCTATAAGCACAGACGGAAAAATTATTGGAACCAATCTTCATGGGATCCTTGAAAATTCCAATGTTTTTCAGTGGTTTACAGGGATAAATAGAAGTAGAAGTTTCGAAGAAACCCTGGAAGATAATATCAAATCATTCTCCATGAATCTATCCGTAAATTTAAAAAGAGAACTGTTAATGCAGATCGTAAATGGAACCTGAATTCCTTTCAATCATAATCTCAACTCTTTTCCTTGCCCTTATAATAGACATAATATTCGGAGAACCCAGAGGTTTTCTACACATTGCAGTAATCTCAGGAAGATGGGCCATGTTCATTGGGCGTGGGATGCAGAAATCCAGGAAGCTGGTGAGGGCAGGGTGGATTACTGCATTGCTTACAGTAATTCCAATCACCATATTTTTTGGAGTGGTTTTTGATTTCCTTTACAGTCTTCCTCTTATATACATATTTTTCCTGATATTTTACGCCATAATTGCAAAATCAACATTTGCATTTACCTCAATGGGAGCGCACATTAATCCCATAATAAAGAGTCTTGAAAAAGGAGATATGGACAGTGCCAGAGTCCTAACTTCCAGATGTGTAAGAAGAGATGTTTCAGAGTTGAACGAACCCTTACTAATATCTGCGGCCATTGAAACAGTTGCTGAAGGTATCACAGATTCATTCACAGGAAGTTTACTGTATTTCTCCATATTTGGTGTTCTTGGTTCCATAGTTTACAGAATCGTGAACACACTGGATTCAACCTTTGGGTACAGGGATAAAAAGTACCTGAAATTTGGAAGGGCTTCTGCTGCTATGGATACAATTCTCAACTATATCCCAGCACGAATTTCATCTGCACTCATATCAGTTTCTGCATATATGCTGAACTATAGCAATAGGAAATCACTGCTTTCATCCGTTCTAAATAGCGTACCCAGTAGGAATGCTGCATATTCCATGGGTACAATGGCAATTGTTTTGAATCTTAAGCTTGAGAAAAAAGGAAGTTATGTGATTAACAGAAAAGGTTTTGACCCAACTCTTGGCGATCTCAAGAAAGCATTAAGAATATTCTATTTCTCATTCTTTCTCATGGTAATTTTCGTAACAATCCCATTGATCCTCATTTTTTCATATATTCTTTACCCACACATATTCTTTTTATTTCCCCTTAAAATAGTGGTATGATAAAATGAATAGAAAACCTGACATTAATTTAATCATAGCGGGAAATACACAGATATCCCTTATCCCAGGTATAACATCAGCTGGCCAAACTCCAGATCTAACCTTTCTAACACCAGCCCTTGACTCTGAAATACTTGTAGAGGGGGAATGTAAATCTCTTGATGTCCCTCCAATGACACCCGATGGATTACCAACACCTTCCCTCATAGCCAGAGCATGTCTTGATATTTCTGGATTGGAAACTCTGGTAGTGGACGGAGGGATGGGAATAAAACCAAAGTGTGCCTATCTACATACACATCTAAATCCAGCTCGAGACGGAAGGAAAGAGATGGCTTTACCTCAGGCATCACTTGCAGTTTCAACTGGCAGATATATTGGCAAGACACTTTTAAAAAATGGTCGTTCCATAATGATTTCAGAGTCTATACCAGGAGGAACGACTACTGCACAATCTGTCCTATCACTTCTCGGTTTGGATATAAAAACAAGCAGTTCATTTAGAATAAACCCTACAAACCTTAAGAGTGACGTTATAGAAGAAATGATTCAGAGACACGGAATTCAAAATGATCCACTGAAATCCATATCAAGGGTTGGGGATTATACTCAGGAAATAGCACTTGGAATTATTTCAGAGAACGAAGACTCCAGAATAGTTCTCTCTGGCGGTACCCAGATGGCAACAATATATTACATTGCATCTTCTATGAAACTACCGGTGGATAATCTCGAAGTGTGGACAACTAAACAGGTAATGAAAGACTCACGAAAAACTATGGAATATCTGGTCGATCCGGATCACCTGAGGTTTTCCCGTACTGATTTAACAAAATCAAGGTTCGATGGAATAAGACGCTTTGAGGATGGATATGTTAAAGAAGGAGCAGGAATGGGCGGATCTATGGTACTGGCAGAGATGGAAGCAAGCACTGAAAGAATAATAAAATCGATCGATGACGTCTACGAATCATTTATGTGAAAATCCTGTTTCCATTTAATCAAAAAACTTTTTCATTCCTTCGTATAAATAAGTTTCAACAC
>JAMDCG010000017.1 GCA_023489425.1 Thermoplasmatota archaeon | reverse complement strand
TGGGACATCCATTGGGCATTAGCCTGGCCTTTTCCTATGGTCTTTACATAAGTCTTCATTGTGTCTGCAAAACTGTTCATCAATGCAGACTGGTCTTTCATCATGCCTATATCATCCACTATAAGAACAAATGATCTTATCTTCGAAGCCTGAACTCTTAGATTTTTAGCCTTTTCCTCAAAAGCCTGCTCTAAACTCTTATTTCCTATGGATCTCGCGGCTTCCTTTTGCGCATCATATTTTTGTGCCATCGAATCACATTTACCAGCATAGTCCTCTGCTTTCTTCTTAAGCAGCTTTATGTTCATCTGTGTTTCAACTTCAAGCTCTTCCTTAGATTTTCTGTTGAAAACGCTCAAATTATATCACCTCTGGATTTTTATCCTCATCATCTTTCTCTTCACTATCCTTCTTGGGAATAGTTTTTTGAGGTTCATGAATAGTATTTTCATTACTAGCCACTTTAGAGGTAGATTTTTCAGTAATAGTTTCGAAATAAAGTTCAATATTATCCATATCTTCCATTATCCGTCCATGATCATTCATTTCTTCCTTTACTGTGTTTTGAAATTCCCTTATCATCTGACGATTCTTTAAGGTTTTATCCAGCTTCCTCATGAATTTTGAATCTTTTTCAGACATAAGTTCATTAATTGATTGGAGCATTGACATGAATTTATATTTTTCTTCCATGTGGTTATACTTTGCGATTTCAGCATTCAAAGAGTCTGTTGCCCTAATTTTCTTTATGTGATTCATATCGTCTGAATTATCTTTCATCCTGTTAATGAGGTCCTGAAGTTCTACAATATGTTCCCGGGATACATCCATAATAACATATAACTCCTGAAGACTTTTATTTAAAATCTTACTCCCCTTTTTTCCCAGGAATTTTTTGTCTCCATATGAAGACCACAATCCAACTAACTTTTTCATGAAACCCTCTGATTTGCTGGAATCTCCACGATAATATGCCAGACTTTCAATAAGTGACTGAAAATCATTATTTTTTTTCATAGAAATCATCAATTATTTGCAAATTCCTCCTTCCATTTGTAATATTTCTTACTCATTTCCTCATTTACTGCAGGTTTAATCTTGGATAATGCAACCTCAAAATCCTGCCTTGTAATTGGATTAATCCTGTAAGTAACCTTCTCAGAGCCAAGAATTACCTTATCCTTATCTTCCATTATCACCCTATTTGTTCTTCTAAGCATATTCCTTATTGCCTCTGCACACAAATAAAACAAATCTCGACCGGAGAAACCTTCGGTATTGGCCACTATATCGTCTATCGAGTCATCTACCCTGTATCCTTTGCCAGTAGTATGAATACTAATTATTTTCTTTCTGGTTTCCGCATCCGGTAATCCTATGAATATCCTTTTTTCAAATCTGGAAAGAATTGCCTGATCAAGTTCCCATGGAACATTAGTTGCTGCAACAGTCATTACAAAACTTTCATCTGTAGAAAATCCATCAAGCTGAGATAAAAATTGCTGGAGAACCGCACCCGCATTTTTGTTTCCGTCACCTCTCTGTCTCAGGAGAGATTCAATTTCGTCCAGAAAAACTACAGAAGGAGCTTTTTCCCTGGCAACTGTATAGAGTGAGGACACTATTCTCTCTGAATCACCAACATATCGAGAGATAAGTTCTGACACTGGCACATTAAAGAATGTTGCATCAATATTTGAACTGATTGCCTTTGCAATAGTCGTTTTACCAGTTCCAGGAGGTCCAAACAGCAAAATATTTCTAAGGTTTGGAACCTTAACATCAAGATCGGGTTGAGCCATTGCAAAAAAAACAGCTTCTTTGATAATTTCCTTTTGATCTTCCAATCCACCGATTTCCGACCACTTTACATTTGACTCACTTATGAGAGACATGATTCTACTTCTAAATTCCTTTTCCATCTGACCAATGAGTCCATTACTAGTCTTTTTACTATCCTGCTTACTTTCATGTTTTTTCAAAGTTTTAGGATTATTATTCAAGATCTCAGTTTTTCTTTTATCCCAGGATTTTATGAGAGCATCATAGGATGGATTGTTGCCATCAAGTTTCTTTAACATATGAAGGTTGTTGATAATCTTCTCGCATAATATGATACTGTCCCTGATATTTCCCTTTTCCTCCATACTGGTTTCAATTTTTATATCGTCAGCAATAAGCTTTTTCAATCCACCAATCTGCAGGTAATCTGAATCCAATAAATTCACTCTCCCTTCACATCACTCTCTGTATTCTCGTCATTATCTTCTTCTGTCTCTGTCTTTTTGACCTTGCCTGGTTTTAGTGAATTATCATTTCTATCCATTTCCTTAAACATCTCCATGTATTTACTTCCCATAACAGATGCACCCTGATCATCTTCTATTTGCAGGTCTCTTACTGTATTCAAGAGATCATCGGTTTTCTGTAGTGCTACCTTATTCTTTGTCTTTGACTGAAGTATGTTGGTTTTAATGGCGTTAGAATTGGTTTTCGAAATAATATTATCCACGCTGCTTGGTGAAACCGAAGTTTTAGATTCCTTTACCTCCTGCATTAACTCAATTTTCTTAGTGTGGTTCAATATCTGATTTTCGTTGGTATGGATCTTTCTTTCCAATAGTTCAAGCTCCTGAGCAATTTGAACTCTTTTGGATCCAGAAGCTTTACTACCCTCTTTCATTAAAGAATTAAACTTTTCCTGTTTTCTCTCATTATCTTTTTCTATAAGGGAAATCTCTGTTCTAGTCTGCTGAATAAGGCTCTCAATTTCATCTGGTGAAAGGCTTTCAAGGCCTTTCGGCTTTCTGCTATTAAATAAAGGCATATGATCATCAAATCAATTTAAATTAGAATAAAAGGTTTTCCTTTGTTTAATTGAAAAGGGAAATCTTCAATAGTTGAACAATTTGTTTAAATTTTTTTTATCCTTTCATGTAGCCTACAATAAAGCCCACGATAAACAAGATGAGTGATATAGAAATTGCACCTATATTGGAAAATGGAATTATCTTGTTTATATTTGTTATTATATACTCTATGTGAGACTTTACATCGTCATAAAAGGTTGACAGTGAAGCTTTAGGCAATACTGAAAAGTTGATGTATTCAGAAAGGAACACCGCGATCACTATAAGGATCACAGACCAAACACCTTTCTTTATACCCAGTCCAAAAAGCAATCCATCTATGAATATTAATGCAAGCTCAACTAACGGATTGCTTAGAACTGACGAAACAGTAATGGACCCTGTTGAATTTGTTGCTGTCATACTGACAACAGTAAGTATCCCCATTAAATCCATAATAGTATATATTGTCAGACCTTAAATAATTTTGTATAAAGTCAGAAATTAAAATAAAAGTGAAAATATATTAATATATCTACTCTATCTTAACGGTTTTTAACCCTTTAATTGGTGCTCTTACGTAAAGAACCCCTGAGGTATATTTTGCTGATATGGCCGCATCATGGTCAAGTTCAACTGGAAGCCTAACTGATTTCCAAATTTTATCTGGTCTCTGATCAAGCAACATGTTTACATTCTCTGGAGACTTTCTTGATGCGGATATCTCAATAGACATCTTACTTGATGTTACCTTAATATCTTTTTTATCAAATCCTGGCATGTCAGCTTCAATCACGATTTCTCCATTATCCTCATACATCCTTACTGGAGGGTATAGATAAGTTAGAACTTCCTTAGCTCTATCATTTACGTTCTTCATAAATTCATCAGCCATAAATTTCAACGGTCCATATATTGTTGTCATA
>JAMDCG010000098.1 GCA_023489425.1 Thermoplasmatota archaeon | reverse complement strand
CTGGGCCAGATTGTGGAATTTGGTAAATCTGAAGAAACGATCAGGAACCCACTCCATCCATATACGAAAGCATTGATTTCAGCTGTACCAAGCCTTAACCCTGAATGGGTCAATAAGGGACTGGACATAGTAGGAGAAATTGGGAGCGCAATCAATCCACCAAAGGGATGTAGATTCTATGGGAGGTGCGTTTACCATAAGGATATTTGCAAGTCAGAGGATCCACCACTGCAGCAGACAGGATACAGATATTATAGCTGTCACTTTGCACAGGATGAACTGACAAGGGAGGAATCAATGGAAAAAGTGGAGAGTGGTGAAGAAGGAGAATACATGACGGAGTAGTAAATGGAAAATTCTGCACCAGACGAAGAACTCAGAAGGAAGGAAAAGATACAAACAAGGTTCAAACTAACAGTTCCTCCGATGGTTCTTCTTTTCATTTTATTCATATCCGGGATTGTGCTCCTGCTTGCAGGTGCTCTTTCCATAGCAAACGTTTTTCCCCTTATCCTTGTAATGGTTGGCTTTGTAATCATTTTTTTCGGTGCATTTTACGATTTTGGTGCGAATAGATATGTTAACAATATGTTTCAGTCAAAAGCTTCATTGAGAGAAAAGGACGTAGTCCAGATCAACAGAGAACAGCTAATAATGACCGTGATTTTTGTCGGCGTCGGCGGTCTCTATATTTTGATGGGTGTTGCACTATTCTATGTGATTGCGTTTTTCTAAGGTTGTCTCAATTCCTTGTAAAACGAAGAAATTAAATTTCAACAAACGGAAATTAAAAATATGCACGACTGATCTCCATGGATATGGGTAAAAAATTACTCGCCATAATCATTGTAGTATCATTCATTGTTGTTGGGTCGATGTCATACGTTTCCAATTCCCTGAATATTCTCAATCCATCCACTGGAGTATTCAGGAGTGCAGATGGCACTAACTTCACATCAGGTAATTTCATTGTTCCTGGACTTGAAAATGATGTCAACATTACCATTGATAGCTCAGGAATTGCACATATAACTGCTAAGAACAACCATGATCTCTTCTACGCGCAGGGATATTATTCCGCATGTCAGAGATTATTCCAGATGGAATTGCAGGCAACAGTAGCAGCAGGAAATCTCAGCAACTTCGTTGGAGCATCCGGATTACAGTCTGATTATACCATGAGGCTCATAGGTCTAACCAGGGATGCATACACCCTAGAGAGAGATCTCGAAGCAAATTACTCCAGCTATTTCAATTACATCAAGTGGTATTCTGAGGGTGTTGATGCATATATAAACAATACAAAATCCGTCTCAACCCATCTGGGTTTCCATCTTCTCGGGATCAAGCCATTCAAGTGGACTGTATTCGACAGCCTTGTATGGCAGGAATATATGTCATGGTCCCTTGCAACAGGATCAACAAATGTTCTGCAATCAGATCTTTTTGTAAATTCACTAGGATTTTCAAACTACAGTGAAATATGGCCATATTATCCATACTATACGGAAAACATAACGATGATTCCTGGAAGTGGAACCGTAAATAATTTCAACCTCACTGATCAGGGAATCAGCCCATCTTATCTTTGGAAACAGGATTTCTTCCAGGAATGGGCAACGGGAATATCATCAAATCTTCTGAGCAATCTTTCTGCACTAATCAGAGATTCATGTGACAATATATCTGACCCGTATAACCTGCCGGGATCACATCTTACAGGTTCACCAATAGGAAGCAACAGTTGGGTGATCACCTCCACGCAGTCCTCCGATGGCGATCCCATGATGGCCAACGATCCACATCTTCCACTTCTTGCCCCCTCACTCTGGATAGAATTTCAGCTGAAGGATCCTGCATTTAATACAACTGGCTGGGGACTTGCAGGATTGCCAGGTATACTAATAGGTCACACAGGAAATACTTCCTTTGGATTAACAACACCTGAGGGAAACTCTGCCAATGATTATGTAGAATTCCTGAAAGGAGATACCTATCTTTACAATGGTACATACATCCCTATGGAAACTTGCAGCTACACGCAGGCAGGAATTGATTATAAAATATATATTACAAATAATGGTCCGCTAATAGGAAGGATCGGCAACATAGGAATAAGTATGAACTGGGATGCCAGCTCACCAAGTACTGACCTGATTGCAGAGATTTTACTGGACCAGGCATCAAACTACTCCCAGATGATGAATGCATTGAAATACTGGGGACCTGCACCACCCCAGAATTTTGCACTCGTTTCATTGCATCATGCAGGGTACATCACCGCTGGAGGATATCCCCTAATAAAAGAAACGTTACCAGACGGCAAAACACTGAAAGTTGTTGGTTCAGTATCACTTCTTAACGGGTCAGACCCTCAGTACAGAGAAACGGGTTATGTACCATTCAACTACCTACCACAGGAAGTCAATCCAGAAAGGGGATACATGTTCGCTCCGAACCAGCCAACTGTGGGCAAGAACTATCCATTCCCGTTCGTTGGTTCATACTGGTCTACAGGAGGAAGGGCCGAAACAATAGATCACTATCTTCAGAATCACACTAAAATGACCATTTCCAATATGATGGCACTTCAATCTAATGTTACTGATTACTGGGCGTCACAGTTCAATCCAATTATCTTGAAGGCCATTTCTGGAATGAAATCAATGAACAGTACAGAAGAAGAAGCTTACAACCTTCTTTCCAGCTGGAATTATTCTTTCTATGAGCCAATGAAGAATCCTACAGTATACCAGTATGTGACTGCTGCCTTCTATAACATTACATATGACAGGGTACTGAAGGAAAAGGGTATCTACAACTACACACCATGCGTATACATAAACACCGCAATATTCATGGCAAGAAACGATCCATCATCAACATGGTTCAACGGGAACTTCACCCTGACCATGCAGAAAGCCTTCGTGATCGCAGTTGCCTTCATGGATGCAAAACTCGGTCCTGAAAAGAACTGGGACTGGGGTAACATACACAAACTTGAGATCGCAAGCCTGACAGGAATAAGCTCTCTTGGCATAGGACCGATGCCAATATGGGGTGGGAGGCATACCGTTAGCGTGGGTAGCATACCAAGACTGCTTGAATATCCCCTTCCATGCGTTTCCATAGGTTCATCACTCAGAACTATCGCAAGACCAGGATCTGGAACTTTTTACGGCGTGTTTCCAGGAGGTCCCAGTGAGAATATCCTGAGCCACTGGTTCGATAACCAGCTTCCTAAATGGCTGGATCATGAATATTATCCAATGCAGGGCTTACCTGTGGAGGTGAGGATAACTTATGAACCTTAAATTCTCCATACTGGCCGTGGCAGTCTCCGCCATCCTGTCACTCCTTGTAGCTTTTTTCCTGAAGGATGCAATTTATGTAATAATTTCAGCGATTCCACTTGCAGTCATCAAAAAGAAGTGGGCGATCATATATGGTTTCCTGATAGGCACTCTATCATTCATGTCCGTCTATCTACAGTATCCATTTTCAAGTTCAGTCAGGATATCGACGGTCGTAGGTTCAGTTACATCCATCCCCTCGATTCTGGTTTTAATTCTCTACCCTCTGCTGGGTGGTATTATATGTGGTTTTGCCGGACTTTTATGGTCATCCATATACGAGCTGTCAGGAAAAAAGGATGTTAAAAAGCTCGTAAAAGTAAAGGATGCATAGCCGCACATTAAATTGGATTCTTAATTATTATAAGTCTTATTTTCTCGGTTATCTTTTTCAGTTGGAAATATTTACCATCAATGAAATTTATGCAGGTATACTACCAATTAAATGAATGAAGTTTTTACCCGAATGTGAAAAAAATTGCACTTATTACACTTATTATACTTATTGCAATTACAGCAACCATCCCTACATCAGGATCAGGCAGACCTGAAGTTATACCATCATACGGAAATTATGCCCTAAAGGAAATGGGGTCTTATTCAAATAGCTCTGTAAAGATCGGTCTTATTGGCAATGACACAGAATTCTTTCATTCCAACTTCAATGCCTCTTACAACAAATATCCTTTTTACATCAAAGCTAGCAACTATTACAACGCCAGTGGAATCTATTTTTCATCTGACTCTGATAATATGTCACTTAATTTATCTTGGAATGAAAATGAAAGTTATTCCATGACGGAATCTTACTTCATGGTGTCCTTCGGGGGCCAGTCCATCTCAGGTTGCTTCGGGTTGAAGTACAATTCGTATATTGCAGTTAAACAGGGTAAAAATGTGGATAAATTAATGAAACTGAGTCAGAACACCTTTTATACGCTTTCCTTCACTTTCACCGGGCAAGATGTAATATTAATGGTACACAGTATGAACACTCTATATTACTCGGATTCATTTCAACCCACTTTCAGTCAAACAGTGTCAAAAGATATCAATTTAACAATTCAGGGATATTACTACAACCTGTTTTTCGAAAAGCCAGCGTTTCAGGACAATAAGCTTACTATCTATCCCTCCATAATTAACCCGCATACGATTGAGTTGAAACATCAAGGTCTCTTTAGCCTAAAGGGGAAAAGTAAAGATTTCATATCCGATGAAGAAGCGGGTATATACTTCGTAGTCAATGGAAACAGTTCAATAGTGGAATACAACCCAAATTCAAACATGACAGGTGTGATTTACAGTTCCAGTGAGAATAATATAATCACTGCTGTTTCTGACAGAGGAGATACATACTGGCTCATAAGAAATGAAACTGATTCAGCGTATTGTGTGGAAGAACTTAACAATTCAAATCTATTCATGAATCTTAAAAAAGTTCCAGAGACTCCGTCAGGGAAGTTTGGAATCGTAATAATAAACAATGTTCTATCCTTTTATAATCAGACAGAGGTAATGGAAGCAGTCAGTGATCATGTTGAGTTCAGATACAGTAACCGTGAAAGTTGTGGCTCAGCCATAGAGGGAATCTCACAGTACAGAGGTACAACATATGTGTACTACAGGAACAAAACCACCCTATCTATCCTGGATCAAGCTGATGGGAAGGTTTCCCATTTTGGCAATTTTCAGTCAATTACCAATTTCAGCCAGGAGGATGGGCAGCTAATATGTGGGATCAGTTTCAGCACTAATGCAGTGAGTTATTACTACCCGGAACTGGAAGTAATTTCAGGAAGAACCATAAACTTCATGGACAGGGATGAAGCTGGACTTACCTATACTGGAGAGGCACTTGACATGCTTAATATTTCCACGCAAAGCCAAACCTTTTTTCAATACACCGGAAATTTATCATTTATATTCAGTGGTTCATTCATAAGCATGTCGGGGAATTCATACTGTTTGTATCTCATTGATAATTCAAGTTCCTCAGATGTAAAAATCAAGGTTCCAGAAGATCAGTTGTTTTCCCCACTTGGATATTTCAATTTTACCATAACTGGAACATCATCCTTCACATCCAAACTTTTAATAGATGGAATCAGCAATGAAGGGATGAACAGGTCATCATATAATCTGAATCTTTCTTCACTGAATTCTGGAATATACAGTTATTCACTGCAGATATTAACGGCATCCCTTTACTATATAGTCCATACAGGCACAGTAACAGTGGATAGTTCATTTCCAAATTTGACATTTTCCCGGAGCATCAAAAACGGGATATTTTCTGGGGAAGTGTTATGGTCTAAATATTCTGATTCAGCAGGTATCACCCAAATAGTTGTGGATGGAGTCAATAACACCATAAACACTGTTAATTCAACAATATCATTCTTAATTCCACTTCATTATGGTTATAAATATCTTCAATTTGAGGTATTTTTCAGAGACACGTATAATGTAACCCGGTTTATCAAATTCAAATTAAGGTATTATGACGAGAATGGTTCAGGTGTTTTCCCTGATATATCTGAAAATCAGATATTCAACAGTAACAAATTATACATAACACTCCATGGAAATCCTGTTAATGTATCCCGAATCCTATTCGTTGTGAGGAATGATTCTTTCAGTAAGACACTTAACTATACATCAGATATAACATCATTCTACCTGAATCTAGCAAACGGAGTTTACAGTATATCCACGTATGATCTATTTAGTGCAGGAAACAAGGTGTTTGAAGGAACTGTTAATTTCACTGTAATGTCAGAAAACCTGACTGTGACGGACAATAGTACAGTCAAAAGCTTTTACTCTTTCTACGGTAATTCCGAAAACGATTCATTTAACTTTCATTATGCTGCCAGCATCAAAGGAATGTGGAACGTAAGAGTATATCACAATTCTGTGAAGGACTTCACAGAGAAGGTAGGTGAGGAAAATTTATGGCTGAATTCTTCAGAAATAAAATATATATTCAGGGATAATGGCTCCTTTATATTCTACCTCAATTACAGCTCAGTCAATAGGCATAATTATTCATCGAAGTTGGACATAGAGGTGAATAATTCCATCCCGTATTTTATAGCACCATCTTATTATTACACCAACACGTCTGTCCTCAACTTATCAAAAGCATTCAGGTCCAATGGGAGAATAGATTACCTCATGAATGGAAACATAAGGACATTCAACGGCTCAGTCTATTTGAATCATACGGGAAATTTCAGTTTTATATTTCACATATGGTCGAGATCAATGAATCACATCTCAAGGATCATATGGGTTAAATTCAACACATCTGCTCCTGAATACAAATTCATTGGTTTCAGCAGCAAAGTTACAAGGACATCCAATTTGAAGCTTTCAGTTGCCGCAAATGGAAAGGGACACATCTCTGGAGCTTTCCTCTTTTTCAACGGTCGGGAAATGAATGAAAAAAATTTCAGCTTCACTCTACACTTCATGCAGGATGGAGCTTATAATTTCACACTTGAAGTTATGGACAGATGCGGAAATATCAACAGGACAACCTACTATCTGAACGTGACCTATTACCCACTTATCAGGAGCATAGGTGTATCTTACCGCATATTCTTCCAGAGCTTCATTGCTCAATCAATACTTAGCGGGGATAACACGTCAGGTATAGGGATAAAATGGTACATAAATGGGAACTATGCATCATCAGGAAAGTATGAGAATATATCCCTGCCAGTGGGCCTGGACCACATCTCCATCAGGGCAAGTTACGGTAACACAACCCGATCTTACAGTTTTACTGTCATAAGCATTAGCAGCTACTTTTTAGTGCCTGTTCCAATTGCATTATTCTCCATATATGCATTGAGGAACTTTCCAGTAAATGGTAATTCTGAAGATCTACTCAACACCATATTTTCAGAGGATGACAGCCCGTTGAAAGAGGTAATCAGGAAATTGAGACGGAAGCATTTCTCCCGGAAGATGATAAAAAAGAGTTTCAATTTGCTCCTGGAAAGAAATTTAATAAAGATTTCCCCTGATCCGGATGGAAAACCGAGACTTGAGATATTGACTAATAATAAGAAAAAGTGATATACGACATTTTATTTATCCATCCTGTAAGGATGAAATCTATCTATCTGGTAATCGCTGTTATAATAATTGCATTAATGGTAACACCCATAATGAGTAATGCAGGAACTGTAAATACAGGAACTTCAAGCCATGGGTCACAAATGACCGTGAACAATTATGTCAATAAGCTGGAGAATGTAACCACGCCTCCATCAACATTTCCGACAGTTAAATATTATTACGGCAATGATAAATCATGCGCCATAACGACAAGCGACTGGACGAGCATTTTCACGAACGTTTTCGATGATAGATCCATAATAGCATATAATTTTTCTTCCAATTCAACACAGTATCTCATAGTTTTCGATATTACGTACCAGGGATTGAATCCATATGGTGTTGAATATGTAAACGCCCTTTCCCATACAGGAAACCTCTCGAAGAAACATGAGCTTGAAGCATTCTGGAAAACGGCAAATGAAACATCCCTTGTGAGTGGTTATACAAACTGGAAAGCTTTGAGTGCAGGAGCCTTCCCGGGATTCAGCTGGTCAAAACCAAAGATACTACCAAACTATCTTACCGAGGAATATGTAGGCGCAATGGTTGCCGTTGTTGTATCAGTGTTTGTGCTTTATTTTGTCTTCAACAGAAGAAAATAAAATTTTTTATCATAAAAGAATTTAATCCATACAATTATTACTAAAGGATAATAAATGAAAGTTATTTTAGGCATCACTGGAGCATCTGGAAGTATTCTGGCCCAGAGGTTTCTTGAAACTGCGAACGCGGAAATCCACCTGGTCATTTCATCAAACTCTGACCAGGTCATAGAATATGAAACAGGGCACGACTCATCGTCATTCAGGAAGATGGCAGCGTATTCGTATGACGATAAGGATGTGGCGGCAAGAATAAGCTCAGGGAGTTTCATATTCAATGCAATGGTAGTAATGCCATGCTCAATGAATACGCTGGCAAAGATAGCTGCCGGAATCTCTGATTCTCTCATAACAAGGGCTGCTGCAGTAGCACTGAAGGAAAGGAGAAGGCTTATACTGGTTCCAAGGGAAATGCCATTGAGTGAGATAGCGCTTGAGAACATGACAAGAATCACGAGGGCGGGTGGTATTATCGCAGCTGCCATGCCTGCATTTTATACCAAGCCAAAGAGCGTAGACGACATGGTTGATTTCATGGTCGGGAGGGTCATGGACCTTTGTGGCATGGACAACAGTCTTGTAAAAAGATGGAAGGAGGAAGAGAGAGATTAAGTATCTTGCTGATAACATGCTGGGAAGACTTGCAAGGTACATGCGAATAATGGGGTACGATACATCATATCCTAACCTCGAAATATCGGACACTGAACTTATTGAGATCAGCAAGGCTGATGACAGGATTTTATTATCGAGAGACAGGCAGTTGTGCAGCAGATATATAAAATCCATATACATAGATTCAGACAGGATAGATGAACAGATAATACAGATCACAAACATTGAACGACCGAGAAGAGAACTTCTATTTTCAAGGTGTACTAACTGCAATGGGGTGCTTGTGAAGGGTGACAGTAACTGCAGGGAAGAATATGATCCAAGGAAAAAAGATTCTGTATATCACTGCCCGGACTGCGGCAGATGTTACTGGGATGGAACTCACTCCCAGAACATACTGGCCAAATTGGAGTCATTGAAGGTGTATTATGAAGCTCAGACAGAATGAGGAGGGATGGAGAGAAATACTGATAGAGAACATGGACGATCTATGGTACTTGAAGAATATCATCGATTCAGGCACAATAATAAAAAAAACTGTTCTGCGCAGGGAAGATAAGAGCGAAGACATGGAGAGAAGCAAGGAGACATCAAGGAAGCCTGTACTGCTGGAAATCAGGCCAGAAGAGGTATATTTCCAGCCATTCACGGACAGGCTGAGAATCCAGGGAATAATCATAAAGGGCCCGGAGGGTACACTGGGACAGCATCAGTCTCTGTACATATCTGAGGGGGAGAATGTTGAGATTCTTAAGGACCGGTGGGACAGGTCCACTGAGAACCTGATAAGGGATGCTATGCTGAAAGCATCTAACAATGCTCTTTTCATTGTTATGGATGATGAAACTGCAACATTCTGCATATTGAGGGAGTATGGACTCCAGACACAGGCCAGGATATTCTCAGGAAAATCCGGGAAGGAATATGCGGGAAATTATTCAAGGAAAACATACTTTGAAGAGATCATGAAGACACTTAATTCCATCAAATTTACAGGTCCAATCATAATAACTGGCCCCGGATTCGAGGGAGAAATGTTTGAAAAGTTTCTGAAAGAGAACAGCACGGGATTGAGAGTCAACTTCATACCATCCACAAGAGAGGATGAAAACGCAGTATTCGAAATAATCAACACAGAGGCAGTAAGAAAAATAATAGGCGATTCAAGGTCTTCCAGGGAGAGAAGGTACATGGAGCAATTCATGGAAGGACTGGCAAGGAATTCAATGGTCGCCTATGGGAAGGAAGAAATTTCAGGGCTTTCCCTATCAGGAGCTATTGACAAGCTGCTTGTTCTTGAAGATAGCTTCAGAAATGAGGACTTCCAGGAGATAATAGAAAACGTCAGTTCATCGGGAGGAGAGGTGATCATAATGAGTTCAGACGGAGAATATGGCAAAACACTGAAGAACTTTGGAAATATCGTGGCCCTTCTAAGGTACAACCCGTAAAAGATCGCAGCCTAATCAGCAGGAAACTCTCAGTTCGAATTTCAAATATGCACCTTCACTGCGTTTTGACGTTTTCCATCATAAGCTTATTCAGCGAGTCTTTTAACACCAAAAGATATGTATATCTAATACACATAATCATATGTGCCAGCTCAAAGACTAAACGTAACTCTTCCTGAAGATGTGTCGGAAATTCTAAGTACAAAGAAGAATAAATCTAAATTTCTATCAGAGGCTGTGAGAGAAAAAGCAATGAATGACAAAAAAAAAGAAATTATGGAGAAAGCTGAGAAGCTAAAGCATTACTATGAGTCTGATAGTGATCTTAAAGCTCTGAATTCTCTTGATTCTCAGGATTTTGTCGATTGAGTGATACAGTTGTATCAAGGAGATATCTGGCTGGTAAATCTCTCACCAACTGTTGGAGCTGAAATAACAAAAACAAGGCCATGTGTCATAGTTAGCAGTAATGAAATGGGTATTCTTCCACTGAAGGTTGTTGCACCCATAACTGATTTCAAATCTCATTATTCTTCCGTTCCATGGATGGTTGAACTGTCTCCAGATGGAATAAATAACCTATCAAAGAGATCGGTGGTAGATTTATTTCAGATCAGATCGGTATCCCAGGAAAGATTGATCAGGAAAACTGGAAACCTGTCGGGAGATGAACTTAAAAAAATACAGGAAGCCATCAAGATAGTTGTTGGAATTTATTAATTTCACAAATATTTAAATAATGCGATCTGGAATACGACTGTCGCAGGATATGGAATGAAGGCGGGCTTTATTATTTCCCTTAACTTATTATGCACTCCTTGCAGAAATAAGCGAAACTAGCCTGATTTTATATTGCTATTTGTGTCTACGTATCCGTCAGATCTGATGGATTAGCTTCATGACAGCATGCCTTTGAATCTAAGGTAAATCAAGATCAATCAGATTTTTTCTGTATATCTTTTGAAATGCAGTGCTCCCTGTAAAGTCTGGAAGAAGAGACAGGGTAAATAAATAGAATCTTACTCACTAAATATACTTTCAATTTTTCACTGAACCCGTTTTGAGGAGTTGGATGGGAATAATCTCATAATAACTGGCATTTATTATATATAGGATTTTATGGCACTACTTTAGAAACTTTTAGGTAAACACTGCAATAGATCGCAGGATAACCGTCTGGAAATCCTCAATTTTAATATACCTTCTGGATATCCTGAAACCACTGCGGAGGTTGTCGAGCTAGGCTAAAGGCGATGGATTTAGGGTCCATTCCCGTAGGGGTTCGCCGGTTCGAATCCGGCCCTCCGCATATTTATATTAAAGAGTTTAAATCTTATTCCCAAATCACTTCTAGACCGTGTACTTTTCGAAATACAGGATCATTGGAAATAAGTGATAAACTTCGACTCAGTGCCTCTGCCGCTATTAACCTGGCATGTAGCTCGGGAATATCTAGGGACAAAAAATATCCCATCCATCTTCTGGAAAATTGGATTGAGATATAAAAGAAGTTCCTCTTACTTCATCCAGGAATTTCTTGATATCTCTCTTCGAATCAGCCAATCTTAGTCTCCCTTTCATTGCAATATAAATGAATTCTCCCATCACTATCTGCGGTACCAGAATCGAGGCCTCTCCCCTTTGGGCTAGAGAAAATATATCTGATGCAGGACTTGGCAAATTATCCTCTGGGTATCTAGCTAAAACAACCGTATCTATCAGGAAGTTTTTCACAACTTCCACTCTTTTCTTAAGCCTCTAAGGTCTTTCTCGAATCCTTTGGTATCCACCCTGCCTTTTAACATCCCTCTCAAAGCCCCCACATCATGTCTGATAATAATGCCGTCTCCAGAATCCGCCAAAATAACACTTTCTCCACTGCTCAGGTGGTATCTATCTCTCAAATCTTTAGGAAGTGTGATCTGACCCTTTGAACTAACAGTAACCTTTTTAACCATATGAAATGCAAGCACTATTGCCCATACTATCTTTACTTGAAGTAAAGAATTATGGATGAAAATTTTACAATCAAAAGTTAATAAATTATTCAATTAAAACAATATTAGAATCCGCCCATTCCCGCTTTTGAATTGTATAATATTTAAACTCATTTTGTAAAGAGAATGTGGTGAATATTAAATAAAAACTCAAAGGTTCCACAACCAGTGTATATTGCAGGAATTCAGTTTCATCGTCAAATGAACAGACGAATCAATGCTAGAATAAACGTCAGAATATGAGAGTATAAAAAAGATAAGAATGAATATCTATATGGTAACTTCAGTTAGAAACGAGTCAATAAATGAGGTTCATATCCTGATTGCTAAAGCAGTCAATAGTCCATGCCATCCCATGCTGATATCATTAATGTAAAGAAACTTGAACCAAATCTTTTTGTGAACTATGGAATATTAGTCCAAAGTAACTTTATAGTTAGCTACCTGAAAACAGAAGGAATCAAATGGTTTATATTTGCAGTTGTCAATCAAGAAACTATGCTAATACCTGTGGCAAGAAATATATTCAGATGGAGATCTAACGATCCTGAACTTGGAATAGATCAATACGGTACGATGTTATTGAAAGGCGATTTAATAGTGATTGTAGATCCACCAATGGTTCCAGGGTTGGTAGAAGCTATAAGGATCCTGGGTAAGCCTGAAGCCGTCATAATGACTAACTTCGCCCATTCAAGAGGTAGTAATGCCATGGCCAGGCATCTTGGCATAGACCTCTATATTCCGGAAATTAAAGGCAAGGATGGAAGGGAAAATGAAGAGGAGATAAGATTTCTCCATCTGGACAGGGCAATAAGATACAACGAAAGTACCAAATTACCATTGGGAATTAAGGCTCATCATCTTAGACCTAAGACAGATAGCGGTGATGTGGTGTTTGATGAGATGGAACTTCAGTTCGAGAATTTCCTCGTTCTTGGAGATTCAGCCTGGGGGATCAACGGGAAGATAAACTACTTCCCTGCTGGCATTATGCCAGATGAAGGAAGGAAAAAGGAAACTGCAAACCGGATAGCTCTTGAAAAGCTTCTAAAAGAGACCGGTTCAAGAGGCTTAATTTCTGGTCACGGTGAGGTCATCACTGGATTATCACGATAAACAATTGTGATGAATGCATAGAAATAAACTGACATCCTGAATACGGGTCAGGTTCTTTTGAACAGGGTGATAAAATTATTTCTACTCCCGTTATTTATACATGGGATATTTAGATGATAGAAAAAATTGAACCGGTAATACTTTTTGTAAAAAATTTCAAGGAAAGCAGAATTTTCTACAGGGATCAGCTTGGGCTGAAGGAAGAATCTTCCTCAAACAGCGAAAATGCGAACTTTGTTAGCTTTAGACTGTCAAATATCACATTTTCCATACATGGAGGATATGAAGGGATGAATGGCGGTCCTTTGAGTATTCATTTCATCACTGAGAACATTGAGGAAGAAGTAAGAAGATTAAAAACCTTAGGAGTCAGGTTTGCAAGGGAAATAGAGGAAGTCCCATGGGGAGGGAGGGAAGCTACTCTCATTGATCCAGATGGGAATGAAATAGATTTATACCAGCCATAACAACCATCTGAACGCATGACAAATACTATGTAAACGGCATTTCTGAATGTCAGAATTATTTTCCATTATACAATCCAAAATATTGATTTTCCATATGACATTACCAACCATGACAGAAAAAGAAGAAAAAAAAGCAATACTGGTTACAGGAGGCTCCAAAGGGATAGGAAAAGCAATCGCAATCAAGTTCGCAGAATCAGGATATAATGTTGCAATCACCTATAATAGATCAGAAAAGGAAGCCACTGAATTATCAAAGAAATACGGGAATATTTACCCATTCCATGTGGATGTAACAAACAGGGAACAGATAAGAAATATGGTAAAAGAAATTCATGGAAAGATAGGCACCCTGAAAGTAATTGTAAACGATGCAGGCATGTGGCATCTATTCCCATTTGAAAAATTCGAGGAGGAAAAATATCAACAAATCATGGACACAAACCTGAAGGGTCCAATATACATTGTTCTCGAAACACTTGATGACCTGAAGAAGAACAGGGGCGTCATAATAAATATAGCTTCAAATGCCGGAGTTGGAACTGCAGCAATGAACACTACATTCTATTCAGTATCAAAGGCTGCACTTATTATGTTAACAAAAAGGATGGCCCTTGAATTTGAGTCCTACGGAATACGTTCAAACGCCGTAGCACCTGGATGGATCAAGACAGATCTCACAGTTGGAGGCAAGACAGGTGAGGAGATAAGGGAGCTCGAGGAAAGCTTCATCTCCAGATCTACAGTAAAGAGAACTGGTAAACCAGAGGATGTGGCAGAACTTGTTGCATATCTCGCATCGGACGCATCAGAATTCATGAATGGGCAGGTTCTCGTGATAGATGGAGGGAGAAAGGATAACCTGACCCATTCTATTTAAGCGGCACTCCCCTTCCATGTCATCTTTTCTTTCCACTGACTTTCTTCTGCTGTTCCTTATAGAAAGCACAGTATTCTGACACATTGCACTCATCACATTTTGGTCCAACAGGCCTGCAGATTTTCTTGCCGAACTCAACCATCATGGGATTCAGGCCAAGCCACATTTTTTCCGGAATTATGGATCTCAATCTCATCTCAGTGACATCCGGATCGCTGGAATCAGACCATCCAATCCTCATGCTTATCCTCTGCACGTGTGTATCCACAGCAATCGCAGGTATGCCAAAGCCATCTGCCAGAACAACATTTGCAGTTTTTCTACCCACTCCCTTAATCTCAGTCAGCTCCTCAATTGATCTTGGCACCTGGCAGTCATATTTATTTTTTAGGAATTTTGCCGCCTCTATGACTCTCGCAGCCTTAACAGTTTTAAAGCCAACCCTGTTGATTATGGATAATACATCATCATAACTGGCTTCAGATAATCCATTGCAATCATGATATCTATCAAACAGGCTTCTTGCAGCCCTATCAGTTACCTCATCCTTCGTCCGGTGTGACATTATTGTAGTTATAAGGACCCAGAAGGGATCAGAGAACTCAAAGTGGTGCGGTGGACTCTGTTTTTCCATCAGTTCAATAATTCTTGGAATGTTGTTTTTGTCATCGCTCCTTTTGGAAACCATGAAAATGTGAATATAAACTATTTATTAAGGTAAGTGCATTCAGACCCATGGAAAGTTATGATTTCCTCATTGTTGGTTCCGGGATAACTGGAATCAATATTGGAATGGAGCTCAGTAAAAGAGGTTTCAGGACACTTAACATAGACAGGTCAATGGACCTTGGATATCCTGTTTCCGGAAGTTGCTTCATTCCACTCAGTACATTCAACCGATATTTCCGGAATTATGAAGAACATGTTAATGGAATTTTCACATCCGTAATCATCAGTGACGATAGTTCTGAGGAAGAGATATCACTTCCTGCTGAAAAGAACATAATAAGCCTGGATAGGGAAAAGATTGTACGCCAGATGGCAACTGAACTTTCCCGTACTGGTGGAAAAATCAGCATAGCATCAACAATGGCATCATATAATCTACGGGAACAAGGCAGGGTGAATATCAATCTGAAGAGGGAGGGAAAGGATGAAACCATTGAAGCTGGGAAGATCATAATCGCAACCGGAAATCCTGAAGAAAGTTTCCTGATGCACGATAAAAACTGTATAATCAGAAAGTCAAGTTCCGTTTATTCAAGGGGAAAACTTGGAAAGTTTCCCGTGGAAAGTTTCAGGGTTGCAATGAATAGGGATGTCGCATCCATAGAAGCAATTTACATGGGGTCCAGGGAGGTGCTTCAGATAAACCAGGAAAAAGAACCGGTAGTAGGGGCAGAAGCCACGTTCAGGTACCATACGCTGACACATAGTTGTTTTCCTTATTCCAGCCCGGAGATTTTTGTATCTGGAAATATGCTTGGAACAGAAAATCTAACCGGTACAGGAATAGGATATTCCATGGATTATAACCAGTTCCTAATAGATAATATTACTGAGGACAGGGAAAAACTTCTTGAAAAGTATAACTCCATGAACTTAAAAAATGATTTCACCAGAATGGATCTGGTTGATTCTATCCTGTACAGGATACCTGTATACTCCTAGTCCTCGAATTCCTTTAGAAGGTCAGGATTACCCTTCATCTGCCCCCTCATCATCTTCTTAAGGGCACGATTTCCCTTCATCATTTTCGCATTTTCCTTCATGGCCCTGAATTCTTTCAGGAGATTTCTCACATCTTGTTCGCTTGTTCCAGATCCTCTAGATACCCTTCTGATTACCTTTGCATTTATTATTTCAGGATTCTCAAGTTCCTTATATGTCATAGAATCAAGTATGACCGTATATTTGCCTATTTTTTCCTGTGCGGCATCAAGATCGAGCATATTGCTGGCTCCCTTTGGCATCTTTCCTACGGGTATTGAATCAAAGAGCCTCTTCATGAGTGATGGTTTTGCGAATTTCTCCCATATATCATACATATCCATGAGGTTGAACTTTCCGCTCATGATCTTTGTCATTGTTTCTTCTGCTTTCTCATCACTAATGTCTGCTTCCTGTGCAACATCTAGCAGGGCCTCCGGATCACCCATGCCAAGAAGCCTTCCAAGGAATTTCTTTGGGCTGAATATCTCAAAATCCTCCAGATGCTCGCCAGTTCCTATCATGTAGACGGGAACACCTGTCTGGGCAACTGCACTCAGTGCACCACCAGCCTTTCCAGTCCCATCCATCTTTGTTATTATTACGCCAGTAAGCCCTGTTGCTTCCATGAGGGACTTTGCCTGAGGTCCAGCCTGCTGTCCAATTGTCGCATCCATGACGAGGAGGACCTCATCAGGGTTTACCGCTTTCTTGAGCTTCGTGATTTCATCCAGGAGTTCGCTGTCCAGTGAATCTCTTCCACTGGTATCAACAATCTTTACCTGGATATCCTTCAGTTCATCAACGGACTGGTTGAATATCTTTACGGGGTTCTTTTCTCCTTTCATCCCAAAGAACCTGGCACCAGATTGCTCTGAAATGGTTCTCAACTGTTCAAATGCTGCTGGCCTGTGTACATCACATGCCACAAAGCCCGTAGAAAGACCCTTCTTTATGAAGAATCTTGCAAGCTTTCCAGCAGTGGTTGTCTTTCCCTGACCATATAGACCAACAAGCATTATTGTCTGTGGTTGTATTTTCAGGTTAGAGGACTTGCCAAGAATTGAGAGCAATTCTTCATAAACTATTTTCAAAATGTAGTCTTGCGGTGTCATTCCCGCTGGTGGCTTCTCGTTTTCTGATCTTTCCTCTATCTTCCTGCTGAGATCAAGAGTGAGTTTTACATTAACATCGGCTTTGAGAAGAGCCCTCTGAATATCTCTTATCATCTCCTTTATGACATTCTTGTCAATATAACTGGAGCCAGTAATCTTCCTGAAAGTCTCCCTCAACGAGCTTGACAGGTTATCCAGGGCCAAATCATCTCACCCCTAATATTCCCTCCACCTGTGCCCACATTTAGCGCACGTATAGATTGCCGTTTCAGGTTCATCTGCAGCCCTTGTCTGCTTCAGAACGTAATAAGCACCCTTGTTTCCGCATTTTGGGCACACTGCTTCTGAGTCAAGTGGTTCAATATGAACTTCCTCCCTGATCATCACAACATCTTTTTCAGTACTCTTTGCCACTACCTTCCCATCCATTTTCCTGTTACCCTTTTCTTCATGTCCACATACCGGACAAATATTCTTGTCCCTTCCAGGTATTATAAGTGATCCGCATTTTGAGCAAAACATAATCCCATATATCCTGTCCTGATATTTGTCCATTACTACATGATTTTTGTTTTTCCCATGATTATTAATCAATCATCCTCTGTGAAAATTTATTTTAATAGTTAGGCATGTGCATGCATGGTAAAACTTGATGATGCCATCATAGCAAGACTTGATCACGCAGGGCATAAATTTGAGATTCTCGTAGACCCAGACGCTGTAGAAAGAATCAGGGAAGGAAAACTGGACGTGGAAAATGATCTAGCCTCTGAAGACATATTCAAGGATGCCAGGAAGGGGGAAAAAGCCGGAGAAGAAGCCATTAAAGAGGTATTCAAGACAGACGACATATCAAAGATTGTATCTGAAATAATAAAGCGTGGACAGATACAGCTTACAACAGAGCAGAAACATAAAATGGTGGAAACGAAGAGAAAAATAATCATAAATACAATCTCCAGGGAAAGCATAAATCCACAGACAAACGCACCAAATCCTCCAGCAAGGATAGAAGCGGCAATGGAAGAAGCAAAGATCCATATAGACCCGTTCAAGCCAGTGAATGAACAGATAAACATGGTACTGAAAGAATTGAAGCCAATTATTCCCATAAGGATGGAAAAAGTCAAGCTTGCAATAAAGGTAAGAGGAGACGCTTATGGTAGAATGTACGGTGATATCAGCCATGAGGGCCAGATACTGAAAGAGGAGTGGGGGAAGGACGGAAACTGGATGTGTGTAATTGAAGTATCTGCTGGGATGTATGGAGATATAATTTCATCGCTTGGGCGAAAGGGAAAGGACGATATAGATATAAGAAAAATATAAGGACGAAAAATTTCTTTGCAGTTCAATTGAAATAATTAAAGAAACAATATATAAGAAGTTTTCATTGCCCTGTTAAAGAGAGATGAGATAG
>JAMDCG010000116.1 GCA_023489425.1 Thermoplasmatota archaeon | reverse complement strand
GTAGATTTATAGCTGGACTGGGAGCAATCAGTACTCCTATTACATCTCTCGCCATAGACATAGTCCCTGAAGACAGAAGAAATACCGCAATGGCCGTAACCGGTATAGGAATAGGATTTGCTTTCATTGGTGGGATAGGTTTTTCACCACTTATCGCGACTTATATAGGAATCAGGAATTTCTTCCTCATATCGGCAGTACTGGGAATACTGGCTATCCTTATCATAAACCGGATAAAAGAAGTGAAACGCCACGTAAACGATGGAAATGTGGGTAAAATTAGAAATGAACACAGAGATCATCTAATATATGCTGGCGCTTTTATGCTTTCTTCAATAACTTTCATGATATTTTTAGCTGTTCAGATCAATGTTGTTCCTTCATATGGTTTATTTCATTATGGTCTTACACTGTTTTTAAGCATACTGATTTCAGGCATAATAGCTATTTCAATTTCAGAGGGTGTTTATAGAAAAAGAAAATTCAATGTGATTGCCCTATCCTCAATTCTTATTTTTGCCGGTATTTTTACTGTTTATTTAGGACTCATTTTCAAGCTGAATTACCTTGCATATGTGCTTGCTTTGATACCTTTTTTCACTGGTTTCTCCATATATGAAATAGCGATAATTCCTCTTCTCACAGGAGTACTAAGCAATAAGGAAAGAAATGTTTCCTTTGGAATATTTTATACGTTCCAATACTCTGGGAATGGAATAGGAGCTATTCTGGAAGGATCCCTGGTACTGATTATAAGTAAAGGGTATCTACTTCCAGTTTCATTTGCTGTTACAATCATACTTGGTACAGTTGCCGGATTAGTTTTTATTATTGCCAGTTCAGGAATTGATAAGATTGATCAGGTTCTCTGAAATGTGATGAGAACCTATGGAAAGGATCTTTTTATCTGAAACATCTATTACTGAAATTGTAGCATTCTCTATCTGGATTCCACCTGAATCTTCTTCCTCCAGACCCAATATATTGCATATGAGCGCCTTGATTGGCAACGCATGAGAGAAATAAAGATTAATTCCCTTGTATTTTTTTATGGCTTCCATCATTCTACTACCATTATCCTCAAAGGCTTCGATTCCGTACTCTTTCTTGTGAAACTTTGGAAAATCACTGAAATTTATATTGTTGTATTTTCCAAATCTTGTCTCAATAAGGAGATCATCCCTGATTACTTCCCTTTCCAGTCCCATGCTTTCCATTACATTGAGGCCAGTCTGAACTGCCCTGATGATCGGACTTGATATGAATGAATCAACACTTCTGGAGATGGGTTCGAGCAATTTACCGGTCTTCAATGCCTGTTTTACTCCTAATTCTGTTAGGGGGAAACCGTCTATGTCTTCTGATACGATTTTCTTTACATTTGCCAGGCTTTCTCCATGCCTGATCAGTATCGCTATATTTCTTTTACCATTTACCATATTATTGCCACCTTCATATTCTGTCCCATGTGTAATCCCTACCCGGATTAAAAATGCTCGATATGGAACCTTATAATTATCATATTTCGTTCAATTTTCAATATTTACAACTTAGATTCATGAGAGAGAAGAATTGATCCTAAAAACTCTTAAAATAGGATTTAAGAGTATGAAACGTATGAATCTCATTTTTAGATTCTAAAAATACATTAATAATAATAATCTTCGTTGGATGAGGTATATATGAGTAGTAATACCATGAATCATCTGAAAAATGAAGAAAGTCCATATCTAATTCAACATGCGTCTAATCCAGTAGACTGGTATCCATGGTCAGACGAAGCGTTTGAGAAGGCAAAAAAAGAGAATAAACTTATTTTTCTGAGCATAGGCTACTCAACCTGTCACTGGTGTCATGTGATGGAGAAAGAAAGCTTTAGCAGAGATGACGTTGCAAAAGTGATGAATGAGAAATATGTCAGTATAAAAGTTGACAGGGAAGAGATGCCAGATGTTGATGCTTATTTCATAGATTTTGCCAACAGAGTTGCTGGAAATGCTGGTTGGCCCCTCAATATTATTCTTACTCCGGAACTGAAACCAGTTTTTCCATTCACATATATCCCAAGAGAGTCAAGGTATGGTTCCATAGGTATAATCGAACTTCTGAACAGTATTAACGAACTATGGACAGGCAGCCCCGAAGAAATATTCAAGAAGGTACAGGAGAATGAACTAATAACAGGAACTAAGGTTTCAAAAGTCGCTAATTATAACAGGGAAAATTTAGCAACTATGGCTTACAACCAGCTCCAAAGCTCATTTGATAAGAGCTATGGTGGATTTGGGAGGAACATGAAATTTCCATCATCACATATAATGTCTTTCCTTGCTCACTATTACAGTATATATAAAGCAAAAGATGCACTTAAGATGGCAGAGAGGACTGCAGCGGCAATCAGGATGGGAGGAATTTATGATCACGTAGGAAATGGCATTCATAGATATGCAACCGATTTTGGCTGGAAGATCCCACACTTTGAAAAAATGCTGTATGACCAGGCAAATTTCATCACGGCCATGTCAAATATTTATAAAGTAACATCAAAGAAACAGTATTTGGATATCATTAAGGAGGAAATGGCGTTCCTGAGGGAAAAAATGCTGTCTCCTGATGGTGGTTATTACAGTGCCATTGATGCAGACAGCGAAGGCATAGAAGGAAAATACTATCTCTGGACTTCAAAAGAACTTATGAAGATACTCGGTGAGGATTATGCAAGATTCGCCTCTTTGTTTAATGTACGTGATGATGGAAACTATGTTGAAGAACCGAAGGGGACATCAAACGGCATGAATATCCTTTATATTGAAAATGAGAAGAATGATACTGATAAATTCAATGAGAATGGATTTTTCTGGCTTGATGATGGTATAAAACAAAATCTGGGTAAACTGAAGGATATAAGGGAGAAAAGAGTTCCACCGCAAACAGATACAAAGGTTTGTGGAGATATGAACGGTTTTCTTTTATATGCACTGAGCGAGGCTTTTTCATCTACCAACGACAGGAAATTTCTGAAATACGCTGAGGAACTTTATAATTTCCTTTCAACGAAATATGTAGAAAACGGAAGATGCGTTCATCTTATCTATCCAAGTGGGAAAAAAGTCCCTGGCTATCTGTCAGATTATGCATTCCTATCCATGAGCTTCTTTAAATTCGGATTCTCAACAGCAAACAATGAAGCCATAGAAAATGCAAAGGAGATTGCTGATCAGTTATACTTCAAGTTAAAGGTTGAAAGTGAAGCGATCTTGAAAGACAGCAGGAGTGCATTTATAGGCACCCTGAATTCCCAGGAAGATTCTTCCATACCATCCCAGTTTGCAGTTTACGAAAGAATGCTTCTTTATTCAAATTTAGCTGGCCAGTACAATGAGTTGGTCAATCTATCAACATCTGAAACCGTGGAAAATATAACAAAATATCCTTCATACTTCACATTCAGGATAGAAACAGAGATAGAAAGAACCAATTCATTTCTTCTGAAGGGAAATTATAATGATATGGATGAGTTAATAAAGATCAGGAAACAGCTTGCTGCTAAGGGTTATACCAGTGCCTACTATGAAAGGGATGAATCGCTGAAACCAGCAACATATTCACTGTGCAATTCAACAGCCTGCGTCCTTAATGGAGTTAACTTTGAGGAAATACTCAGATACTTAAGCTCAAAAGCCCGATAATCTTTCACACCGGGGTTACAGTTGCAAAAACAGAACTTGCATAAATCAGTTCAACTTCCGTGATCGTACTATATTTGCCTGTGAGGCTAAGCTTTATGAATCCCAATGGAGAAAAGGTTGTCATGTTTGTAGTAATGGTAAGATTACCGTGTTGACCCGGTGCCAGAGAGCCATCATAGATTTCTCTGGAACCATCAAATATTTCTATGAATATCTGTGATAG
>JAMDCG010000016.1 GCA_023489425.1 Thermoplasmatota archaeon | reverse complement strand
TTTTACTCTCATTCCATTCTTGAGTCCGAGAGAGTTTCTGACATTTTTCGAGATCACTATTCTACCCTTTTCATCTATCACAGTCTCTTGTCCCATTCCCACTTCATTTCCCACATATCAAATCAGTATGTAAAGTTTTCGCCGATTTTCAAATTGTAATTATTATGGGATACCGACTGATTTGAGAGCGAGGAATCTCCATGGATTGCTTGAAGAAATTGGTGTTCCCTTAAAACTTTAATCAAATCCCGACCGGTCCATGTTTATGAAACTTCATTTGTATCGAATTTGCCGCATATTTTTGGATTTCTTCTATTGTTTGTCTTTGAATTCTAACCAGAGAGTATCGTCATAGTACTCCCGTTCTCTTCTGATCAGACCATTTTCAAATTCTAAAACATCAACTTATCTTCTTGAGAGTGGTTCAAGGTTTGGAATTACAACTCCTCTTTCTGGGTCTGAAACCATGTTCAAACACTTGAATTTTTCTGGTAAGTCCCTATAAGCTTTGATCATCGTCTTAACATAATCCTCTTTTCCAATCACAACTTTTCGCCTGCGGAGACCGTAAGAAATCTACTCCACATCTTGTGAGAGAAACATCTCGTATAGTTTCCAGTTTTGATTGTTCTCTGCATTGAAGAATTTTATGAGTTTCTCTTCAAGTTCAATCTTCTGAGTCATCTTTACATCCTTGACCGATCATTGCTGCTTGCGTCAGAGTTCCTTAAGAAAGTCTCTGGCATTTCTCACCTTTCCGTACTCGATGTCCAGATCGCTCTCACTGATTTGGATCATTACGTGTTTATTCAGAAGTGTTTCCAGAGTAGTAATCAAACTCTGAATAAAAGTACCAGCGGAGCAATGAACTGACTTACGAATCATAAACGTTCCTCCTTTGGCCTATTGTTAACACCAGAATTATCAATTTTTCCTTGTCAAGGTCCAAGATCACCCTGTAGTTTCCAACCCTAAGCCTGTATCCTTCGTCGCCAACGAGTTTTTTGACATAAGCATCGGGTCTTATTCTTATCCTCTCAAGTGTTGAGATTATTCTCTGTCCGGTTTCCCTATCAAGTTTTCTCAATTGCTTGAGAGCAAGATCAGAAAATATTACATGATAGGTCAAAAGCCCAGTTCCTTCTTTATCTCTTCCAGTGTATGGTACTTTCCTTCTTTGATCTCCTGGCGAGCCTGAGCCAGTTCTTTCTTTGCTTCTTCGTCCAGTTCATGGGAATCTTCCATAAGATCCCAGATAACCTCTTCGTAGGTCTCTTTGCTATATAACTTACGTTTTGACAGTTCCTTCTGTAACTTCTCACTCACTTGTATCGTCGTTGGCATTGTGAATCACTATATTATACTATATTATACTATAATTTACCACAGTATTTATTGCTTACGCCCTAAGGTGATGTTCGTCTCGGAATTACTCTATTTACGTTTCTCTGTATTCGCTTAAAACAATAAGCAAATCCTGACCAGTCCATTTGAACCGGTTTGTCAATAAACGGTATTTCTGCGCCCAATATTGATTGAGATAATTACCAACTCACTTTTCTCTATTTGATAAATTGACCTGTATTTCCATATCCTCAGGCTCTAGAGTCCTGTAAGTATTGAGGCTAGAGGTTTTCCGCTCTCTGGTTCCTTTTCAGATTTACGGAGAGATTTAATTATCCTGTTTTTGATGGACTTTTCACATTTCTTTATGAAATCCTGTGATTCAGAAATGAGAGCAAGATATGGATGTCACTCTCTGCCTTTTATTTCACGATAAAGACTTATTGCAACCGGGCTCGTCTTCCACCTGTTGTTTAATCTGATTCCAGGAAGCTCTCCCTGTTTGATCCTAAGTGCCAGGTACTTTGTAGAGTAATCGGTGCCAGAGGCTTTCTTTGCTTCGTCCAGTGTTAATAGCTTATCACCCTCGGACCCTGTCATGTCAAGCAAAAAAATTAGCGATCTTGCCATATTTGTTACAAAGAATTCTGTCAGTCTTTCCATGCCATTACGGTGGGCAGACTCAAGAGCATCAAGATAAGCGTTCCTGTCCTGAGGAAGAATGTCTAGGAGCGGCCAGTTGTGATTGAGGAAGTGTATATTCAACAGTAGCCTGCCTACTCTTCCGTTTCCGTCTGAGAAGGGACGTATAGATTCGAAACCAAAGTGCATTTCAGAAGCTTGAGAAAAAATATCTTCACGCTTCATTTCCATTTCTACGTAATGCTGCTCCCATTCCCGAAGTAGAGAGATAAGCTTTTCTACCCTCGGAGGAGAATACTTTGATCCTAATATTCTGACATTTACTCTTCTCCACTGACCTGCATCCAAAAGAATTCCATGAAATATCATATCATGCAAATTCAATGCACTGGTCATGTTAACCTCACCTATTTTACCGCTTACCACTTGAGCCAAAGCCGCGCGATGCTGAATTGTTTCCATCAGATCCCTTATGGGACGGTTGGGAACAGTCATGCCACTTTCAATTACTCTGGTTACTTCATCCAGTGTGAGGGTGTTTCCCTCTATTGCATTGGTTCCCCAGGTATTCAGTATGAATGATTCCTGAAGCGTCTTTTCCGGCAAATTGCGTATTGAGCCTCGATCCAACATTCTTTCCCTTAGGCGACTTAATATGTATCTATCCATTACTCATGCAACTATGCATATGAAGTATATAATCATATATGGAATGAGTCTTTTAACTTCTTATATCCATATTACAAACTCAACGTTAAGATTTATCCAGTCTCTTCAACATTTCACAGAACCAAATCTCTTGTGACGTTCTGGTAAAAACATAAAAAGTGACTATTACCATGCCTAACAGTAGAATTTGATACCAAACAGACTTCTTTTTTCCATTTACGTTTACGATGCCCCCGGGGAAAGAATGCATTTATCTGTGTATCCATTTTGTTTATTTTTGGACAGGAATATCCCTGGTTTCTCAGAACCGGCATTATGAGCTTTGCAATAGGAATAACACTGTTCATATTTGGCGTAATATCATATTATTCAGGTGTTGAATCACTTCTCTGGGGAGGTTCAGTAGGAATAGGTATACTGTTCATAATTGCGGCAATTGTAAGGCTAATTATACAGGGTGGACTGAGTGCTTACAGAAAGGCAGAGGGTTAGAGAGAGGCATTCCTGTTCTGTCCACCACCAAATGACATAATAAAGCCATCATTTAGTCACTTACCACAAAATACTTCCTCATAGCAGTTTCTATTTTGCACTATTCACTTTTTTGGGGCTATTCTTATTGCTGCTTTACTATCATTTTGGTGAGGAGGTGAATAATTTTATACCGATATACCCTTCATATTTAGATGAAGGTGAAAACGAGCATATCCATAGATAAGGAACTCTGGATGGAACTCAAGAATCTAGCATTACAGCGGGGCAATGATATAAGCTCTATCCTAAAGGATGCTATCGAAAACGAACTATGTTTGAATTTAGACAAATCCTTATTGAAATATTCCAAGTATAACAAATATGACCTCGATTTTGAACCGATTAAACCAAATGGTAAAGTTTCAGATCTGGTAAGGGGTATGAGGAATGACCGAGAAAATCGTAAATCTAGATAGCAGTGCAATACTAAAGAGATACGTGCTTGAAACCAGTTCTCAACTTATTCGTGATTAGTACAATTAAGCCTATCTGGGAAACTTTCTGCTTTTGTTTAATATTTGGAATATTGGAGAGGTTATAGGAGTATTTGACAGAGCACAGAGGCAAAAAGGATTACATGTGAACAATTAGATGAAGCTATGAGCAGATTCTAAAGTGAAACTGCGAGACTCAAGAAGATTAGTAGAATAAGGATAATCGCATTATCAGAAAGTATAATGGAAAGTAGCTGGGATGTTGTAATGAAATATCACATCTATGTTGCTGACGCCTTG